>NZ_JAJKHN010000031.1:0-74270 GCF_020982715.1 Bacteroides sp. 1_1_30 | reverse complement strand
TTCCTTTTTAGGCTAGCAAAGGTATATGCATGAAGGGAATTGACTAAACTTAATCCCCCAAGAATTACAACTGAGCCGTAGACAACATGTGGACGATTCTATTAAATGAAAAAATCGCAAACGCTATTTTAATAGCTGTTTGCGATTTCTCTAAGTGATT
Organism: Bacteroides sp. 1_1_30; assembly: GCF_020982715.1. Lineage (NCBI taxonomy): Bacteria > Pseudomonadati > Bacteroidota > Bacteroidia > Bacteroidales > Bacteroidaceae > Bacteroides > Bacteroides sp. 1_1_30. The sequence continues at coordinate 74,110 of NZ_JAJKHN010000031.1, read as the reverse complement.
CAAGTAACGTTCTTTAATCGCCTGATTATTAATCATTTGTATAAACGTATGGCCTACAATATGCCTACATTTCTTATCTATTACAGGTTATTTCTTACTTAATAAGACTTGTATTAGACGTTCCTTCTCCTCAATTATCCTTTCTAAATCAGCTATTTTTGCATCTTTATCAAGTTCATTTGATTTTATTCCAGTTATGGGAATATCATCAAAGAATACACCTACAGGAACCTCTAAAACCTTTGCTATTGCCTCAATGGTTTTTGTGTTCGTTGATCCATTTCTAACAATAGCCTGTATGCTACTATCTTCTTTTCCTATACGTGAAGCAAGTTCTCGTATAGTGATTTTCTTTAATTCACATAACTCTCTTATTAACAAAAAATTAGCCATATTACACCTTTGTTATAACTTTTATTAACGTGAATTTTATTCACCTGTGGTAAAAATAATTATACCTTTGCTATGTAAAGTTAACAATAATGAGTATATTTATCACAAAGGTATGACGAAAAAAAAATTAAAAAGGAATGATGACGGCGAGAAACTAAGAATGTACCTTTTGAATTTGCCGGTAAAAGAATCTTCTGAAATGTCCCTTAAATTGGCAGAAGCATGTAAAGTGCCATTACATACCTTTCGTAATTGGCGAGGTAGTCGTTGTCGTATTCCCGAACTTGCAAAGGATAAGATCGAGGAAGTAACAGGCGTAAAAATCTTCCATAGTGAAAACCAATAAATAAAAGAAGAATGAAATCAAAGAAATTAGAAATCGAAATTCCGGAAGGTAAAACAGCTGTCTGGAGAAATGGAATCTTAACCCTTATTGATGAACCAGAAAAAGACGTAAGAAAACGTATTAAGACGTTTGAGGACGCCTGCCATGAAATTGGCATCGATGCAGAAGCATGGAACCGAGATAAAATATCCCTCGGTCTTGAACCTGACGTTTTGGCTTTTCTGAAACTCCGTATCATTGTCAAAGCTTTAAATGAAGGCTGGGAACCTCGATTTACAGAGGATGAATGCCGTTATTATCCTTGGTTTATTCTTTATACAGGGGAAGAATACAATAAGTTGGACGAGGAAGAAAAGTCTCGTGTGGTGTATCGGTCGTACTGCTACGCGTACGCGTTAGGCGGTGTTTCGTATGCGAACGCGAATTACGATTCATCGAACACGAATGCGAACATCGGCGTTCGGCTTGCCTTCAAAACGTCGGAACTGGCAGCATATTGCGGTCGACAATTCCTTGATATTTGGGCAGACTTTGTTTTTCTTCCGGAAAAGAAAAGTGAATAAATAACCGGGGCGGCTTTTGCCGCTCCATATAATAACCGCCGGAGTGTGGAGATAACCCCGAAGGGCGAAAGCGGGTGTTATTGGTAGTTCGATGCTATCCTCCGGCACAGCTATAAACAACAATGAGCAAAATTTACATAGTAACTAAAAGGGAATCCGGAATATACGAAGAAGACGGCGTTTGGTTTTCTATCCTTGCCGCATTTGATACGAGAAATAAAGCAGAAGAATATTTAAAGGAATATGAAAAAACAGCTCCTAAAGAAGCTTACTACACTTTCTATCGAATAGAACCTGTTCCGTTGTTTCTTTCTTCTCATAAAGTGAAAATAAACAGACCGAAACATACGACCTATCCTATTGGTGAATTGGTAAAATTAAAAATAAGTGGTGAAAAATAATTCAAATCAAGAAAAGATAATGAGCAAAGAAGAAGCTATACAAGCAATGAAAGAGGGTAAGAAGGTTACGCACCGTTTCTTTTCCTCTGACGAATGGATGACTATTGAAAACGGATTTCTTCTTTTAGAAGATGGTGTACGTATCTCTTTGGAAGATTTCTTCAATTTTCGCAGTGATAGTCTTTGGGATAATGGATATGAATTGTATAACCCCTCATAACATGATAGATATGAATACAACCTTTGAAAAATCGGCTAATACCACTGATGAGTGGTATACACCCAAAGAAATTATAGACGCATTAGGAAAGTTTGATTTAGATCCATGTGCTCCGGTTAAACCGCTTTGGCAAACGGCAGAAACCATGTACAACAAAAACCATGACGGATTAACTAAAGATTGGGTAGGTCGTGTCTGGTTAAATCCACCTTATTCCCGTCCGCTTATTGAACAATTTGTTCGTAAACTGGCACAACACGGCAATGGCATTGCGCTGTTGTTCAACCGCTGTGATAGTAAGATGTTCCAGGATATTATATTTGAGAAGGCAACGGCAATTAAATTTCTACGCGGAAGGATTCGTTTTTTCAGGCCGGACGGAATACGGGGGGATTCGCCTGGTTGTGGTGCTGTTTTGATCGCTTTTGGAGAAGAAAACGCAGAGATACTAAAAACTTGTAACATAAGTGGCAAGTATGTAAGAATCAATTAGAGTAAAACAAATTAAATATGAGTGAATATTCATTGAAAGAAAGAGTTCAGATGTTAACATCATCGCTTGTATATGGCGGTCCTATGACATTTGAGCAAATCAAGAAATTAGATTGGTTGAAAAATACATCTGAATACGGAATATTATTTTATCTCCGGGAAGCTGAAAGATATGAATGGATAAAGACTAAATGTTTCAAAGGTGATAAACCGAATATCTATTCGGCAACGGCTAAAGGCCGAAAAATGGCTGATGCAAGAGATTAAATAAAAATGGATAAGAAAAATAAAAGGGTGTATCTTTCTAATACAAAAGAAGAAAGAGCGATAAATATAAATCAGTTTTTTACACTTTATGTGGACTTTTCTAAAAATAATACAGCAATGAAATCAACAATTACCACCCCCGATGAATTAACCACGTTACGAATAGAAGGCAGTAGTGGAACCTATAAAATATTCAGTAGCTTCCGCCCCATGGAATCCCCTGCATTCGTGGATGCAATGGACCGGAAGTATAATCTGGCGGAAATAAAGAATCTTTCCGACGGAAAAGGTTATTTCCTGGTACACCTGAACAAGAAGCAACAGGAAACCATACAGGAGGATTTAAACGCTATCCTTTGTGATAGTGTGCCATGCCTTCTATAAACTAAGACGATCTTAACGAAATGCCATGAAAGAAGACAGACGCCTAAGAAACCTACGTTATCAGATGCGGAAGAAAGGTTACCAGTTCGATACAAAGAACCTGGTGGTCATTATGCCTTCACATGACAAACGTTCCCTTCTCCAGGAAAGGAGATTAAGCAAATTCGGTTTTTCAATTCAGTATAACATGTTTGAACAATGAAAGATAAAAATTTAAAATACATCGCCCACGCTATTATCGTGGTTGCCTTTATGGGACTGATTGCCTTTGTCATTTATTATACGGGTAAAACCGCTTTTCTTTGGCTGTTATTATTCGTTTTCCTGTATCAACCTTGGGGAGACTTGAAAACAAAGCAGGAGGAAAACAACGAAAAATAAGTAACTATGTAACTTTATAACGATGATAAAGGCAGAAGACATCTACAAAGTAACCAACAACGGGCTGGATATTATTCTACATTATTATCCGCAAGCCCGGGATTGTGTCGGAACCAACCGCCATTTCAAACGCCGGCCGTCAGAAGACGACGCGTCGGCCTGTATCAAGCTATTCGGAAAGGAAGGTTCCCAGCAGGTTTATAAGGTAACGGATTTCGGCGATACCGGAACGGCTCAAAGCCCTGTCGATATCTGCATGTATGAGGAAGGCCTCCGGTTTAACGAGGCGATCCTTAAACTTGCATCCATGTACAACGTAACCGATGAACTCAACCGTAACGTAAACAAGCCGGATATCCGTAAGGTTCCGGCCTCCCAGGATCAGAAAGACGGTACTAAAATTTTCGAGCTTGCCGATCATCTCACCCCGGATCAGTTACGCATACTCGGCCCCCGTGTCACCCAGGAGAACGCCGAGGCTCTGCACTGGTATTCGGCCAAATATATAGGGTATGTAAAAAATCGCGAGGTAACCTATAAATACGCGACTGCGACATACCCTATCTTTATGCGCGAATGTCTGGTAAAACCGGCCGAAGGCGACACGCCCGAAGTGAAGTTCTATAAAATATACGAGCCTCTGAATCCGGACAAGCAGTGGCGTTTTTCCTACACCCCGGAAGGTGTCAAGCCGAAGGACTATATAAACGGTCTTTCCGAACTGAAAGCCTTATACCGGGAGTTTAATTCCAGGGAAGAAGCCGCCTTTAAAAAGAATCCGGCCAATGCGGAAAAGCCTTATAAGGAACAGAAGCTGCAGGAGGCGTTTATATGTTCCGGAGAGCGCGACGCCCTGTGCGTTAAATCGCTGGGCTTTTCCCCGATCTGGTTTAATTCGGAAACATATAAACTTTCCGAACAGGACTACAAGGAGATCATGAAATACGTTGAAGTCCTGTATAACATACCCGATATCGACACGACGGGCAGGGTAAAGGGTACGGAACTTGCACTACGTTTTATCGATATCCACACGATCTGGCTACCGGCCTGGCTTACCACTTACCGGGATCAGCGGGGCAAACCCCGTAAGGACTTCCGGGACTTTATGGAATTACGAAGCAAGAACGAGGATTTCCGTAACCTTATGACGCTTGCCATGCCCGCCAAATTCTGGTATTCCAAGTTTAACGAGAAATCCCGGCAATGGGATCACAATATAGACGCGGACTGCCTTCACTACTTTTTACGTCTTAACGGTTTCTATTCGCTTCATGATGAAAATTCCAGTTCAACGAAATACATCCGTATTACCGGCAATATTGTAAAACTGATAAAGGCAAAGGATATCCGGAAGTTTATCCGTGAGTGGGCCCAAGAGAACTTTTTATCCCGCGATATAAGGAATCTTATTCTGAACAGCCCCAAACTGTCAGATACGGCCCTGGACAATTTGCAGGAAATAGAACTGGACTTTACCAATTATACCCATAATACGCAGATGTTCTTCTTTCCCGGTTGCAGCATGGAGGTAAGCGGTACCGGTATAAAGGAACATCCGGCCAACGGCAGCACATTGTCCCACTACGTTTGGGAAGAAAACGTACTGAAACACAAAGTCCGTCTTATGGAAGACATGTTTACCATTTCCCGTAAAAAAGACATAGAGGGCAACGATGTGTTTGATATCCGGATAAATGCCGTACCGTCTAACTTTTTCGGCTATGTAATCAATTCGAGCCGCGTTTACTGGCGTAAGGAACTGGAATACAATTTCGACGACAAGAGCGTGGGGGAAGCGGAATCCTACCGGGAAAAACATAAATTCGATATCGAGGGGGAAGGCCTCACGGCGGAAGAAGTTGCCGAACAGAAAAGAAACCTTATCAATAAGATATTTACTATCGGTTATATGCTGCATCGGTACAAATCCCCTTCGCGTGCCTGGGCACCACAGGCCATGGATAACAAGATCGGTGAAGACGGTGAATGTAACGGACGTTCGGGCAAATCATTCATGTTCAAGGCCCTTTCCTACTTTATGAAGAGCGTCAAGCTTTCCGGCCGTAATCCCAAGTTAATGGATAATCCGCATGTGTTCGACCAGGTGAACCAGCATACCGACTTTATTCTGGTGGATGATTGCGACCGGTATCTTAATACGGGCCTGTTTTACGACATCATCACGTCAGATATGACCGTGAACCCGAAGAACAACCAGTCGTTTACTATACCTTTCGAGGAATCGGCCAAGCTGGGATTTACAACTAATTACGTTCCTATTGATTTTGATCCGTCTACGGAAGCCCGTTTGCTGTACCTGGTATTCTCCGACTACTACCACCAGCGTACGGAAGATAACGACTACCGGGAAACGCGTTCTATCCGGGACGATTTCGGTAAGGATTTGTTTTCCAAGACTTACAGCGAGAACGAGTGGAACGCCGATATAAATTTCTTCTTGCAGTGCTGCCGTTTTTACCTTTCCCTTTGCGAGGAATCTATAAAATTGCTTCCGCCCATGGAAAACATTATCAGGCGTAAATACAAGGCCGATATGGGCAATAACTTTGAGGACTGGGCGAACTCTTATTTCTCTCCGGACAGCGAGCACCTGGACTGTTTTATCGTCCGTGAAAAGGCCTTCGCCGATTACAAAAGCTTTTCCGGTGTGAATAAAATCACGATGCAGCGTTTTACAAAGGCCCTCAAAGGTTTTGTGGCCCTTTGCCCCTACATTGACGAACTCAACCCGAAGGACCTTTGCAACTCCCAGGGGCGTATCGTACGCAAGGATAACGACGGCAAGGCCGCCGACATGATCTATCTGCGTTCATGCGGCACGGCGGAAACGGCTGCCGGTGGTGGAACGGAACCGGCCGATCCGACACTCATGTTTGTACCTGATGAACGACCGGATGAATGAATAACGCGCATTTGAAATTAAACAGCATGTCCGAGTTTACCGCGCTCTGGAACAGCGGCGAGAGGTTCCGGAAATTCGCCGAACAGGTCTACCGCTATCTGGAGCGTATGAAACCCGGTACCGTCCTGGCACTGGAACGCTATTCGGGCGAGCAGCTCGAATGGATCATCAAAACGGCCTGTGTTTTTATCCTGGAAGGCGACAACTACCTGGAGTATGAATTTAACGAGGACTATACGGCCGTCGTGCACCGCTATATACCCCCGGACGTAAAGAAATGGATTTTAAGCAGGTGCAAACATCGCGTATAAGACGGATCGGAGCCGGTATAAAATACGAAAAGAGGGACCAGATACGAATGTGTCGGTCCCTCTTTTCGTATGGAAACAAATGCGTCCCGCCCGGCTTCCCTCCCCATACCCCACCTCTATTTCATACAAAATTTTAGTAACCTTGTAACCTTTGTTTGCTTGAAAGAAAAAAGTCTGAAAATCAAATAAATAAATAGGAAATAAAGGTTACGAAGTTGCAGTTACAAAACGGTTACGAATTTTTCCGGTTTGTAACACCGGCCTTTTTATCTTCTACCGGTAAGCCCGGTTACAAACTGTTTTCCGGCCATTTTTTTGTAACGGAAATTAGTAACGTTACTAAGTTGCTAAGATACAGGATTTTATCTTTGTCGGTTGCCCGGTTACGAAATTACAAAAATTTAGTACCGGATTATATTAGCACAGCCTGGCAGAGAAAATGTCGGGTGTGTGGCGGCTGGAAAAGGCATATTATAATTATTCTCCCGGAGTATATTTATCAAAATGACGACTGAAAGCCTACATTTTCCCGTAAATGGCAGACCAACAGCCGATAAAGGAATATCTTTGCCTTTAAAAAGGAATGTTATTGCTATGATTACCACCCGAATACAGATCGAATCCTACCTGGCCGAGTATGTCCGGGGCAAATATTACGACGAAACGGTCGGTACCGTCCGTTTTCCTTCCTCGTCCGATATCTATGTGACCGTTTACGATCTCATGGAGAAACGGCCGGTAAATTGTCCGGCTGACCGCGGCAACCTGGAGTTTATGCTGCCTGACCGCCGGGAGGCCAATTTTGCCGGCGGCAAGTCTCCGGAACAGTTCAATTACATTTCCGTACGCGGTACCGCCATTCTTGAAAAGCGTCTGCGTGCCCTGATGTGGGCCGAGCTGCACGAACTCATGGACGAAAACAAGCACCTGCACGGAATCGAGTTTAAGGAAACCGTTTTTACCTTCCTGAAAAAGTATGATATCTCTTCCATTCAGGAAGACGGGCTGCTGAAAAACTACCAGCGGTGGCGGGACAGTTTCAGGCGTAAGAAGAAAAGGGCGTATAACCGAAAAAAAGTGTAAAAAAGCAAGTTATTTTTTACCTACCAACTGTATCTGTTTGTCCTTTTTTGTCCGGTTTTTGGCTGAAAAACGTCCGAAAAATGCTGAATGTTTGATTATCAATACTTTATATCTGTAATTATGTCAAGAAAGTTAATATCCGCCGCCCATAGCCTGCAACTGGTTCCCGTTTACAACATTATCCATTTTGGCGTCGTGCTCTCGAAAGTCGTTATCCGCTCTATCGGAAAACCTGATATTCTTATGATCGTACCGGGAACCTTAAAACCGGGTGACAGCAAAAATGAAGACGTCTATACTAAAAAACATACCTTCAAGCTTGCCGACGTGTCGCAAAATAAGACGCTTTACCTGGAAAATCTGAAAGCGACGCCCTTTGTCGCCCTCTATACTGACGAAACGGGTAACACCCGTGTTTCCGGTTCTCCCGATTACCCGCTTACCTTTTCTTTTGAGATCGGCGGGGGCCTGTATAACTGCACCCTGTCCGGTACGGGTCCGGGCGTTGATGCGTTCCTGTAGGTTCCTTTCAGTCCTTCTCTACCTATTATATAGGCGTTTTCTTTGCCGTAAAAAAGAGAACGTGGACAAAATACAGGAGATTTTTACAGCACCTTGGGCAATCGCTGATAATGATTATTACCGGTTGCTTTCCTTACTTGTGCCGTGTGTTGCAGCCGGCAACCTGGATGCGATCGAAAAACGGCTCGACAATAATAAAATAACCGCCTACGCTACTACGCCTTACCTTGCCAACCGGTGGGAACTGGATGATGACACCCTGCCGGCTGACAGTGTGGCCGTCATTATCCTGGAAGGCACCTTGTATTCCTGGGAGACTTACCGCCTGGAAAAGCAGCTCCGTGATATTTCCGATAATCCTAAGATTTGCGGCGCGGTCCTGTGGATCAACGGTCCAGGCGGTATGGTCGCACATGTGGACCTGGCGGCTAAAATGATTGCCGAATCTTCCAAACCTATAGCCACCTACGTGGCCGGTACCATGGGTAGTGCCCATTTCTGGCTGGGCACCGCCGCCGGTAGAACCTTTATCGCTTCCCCTATGTGTGAAGTCGGTTCCGTCGGTATCATGCTTACTTACCAATCCTTTAAGGAATATTTCAGGAAACAGGGCATTGATTACCGGGAAATCTATCCGGATAGTGCCGATCTGAAAAACTATGAAACCCGCGCGATTGAAAAGGAGAACAACGAAGAGCCTATAAAGCAGCGTCTGGCCGTCATGCACCGTATTTTCTGCGATGCGATCAGTCGGAATCTGGGTATTGCCTATGATCCGGAACTTCCCCTTTTCCGGGGACAGATATTCACCGGTGACGTAGCCGTGGCAAACGGCTATATCGACCAGTTCGGTACGCTGGAAGACGCGGTAAAGTGGGTACTGGCACAGGCCACCGTCAGAAAAGTAAACGAGATGTATAACATATAGTATTAACTTTAAAATTTTGTATATATGAAATTGGATTTTAAGAGCTTATCCGCTCACATGCTGGGCTTGTTGGGCCTGTCGGAATGGAGCAAGGTAGAGGATAAGAACTCTATCACGGCCGAGGAAATGGCAAAACTGAAAAACTACGGTTTTCCTGAAAAATTCCTCACGGACTTTAAAGCGTCCCTCGAAAACGATTTCCAGGACGAAGCCGAAGACGGAAACCAGGGAGAGGGAACCGAAGAACCTACCACTACCGCTTTCCTTCGCGGTTTGTTGGGTGATACTGCCGCCCGTCTGGTACAGGCGCAGGAACAGCTTGAAGCCTTGCAGACGCAACAGCGTGACGAAAACCGGAACAACACCGCGCTGATTGCCAAGAAGGATGCCGAGATAACGAAGCTTTCCGGTATTATCGCCCAACTTTCAGCCGCCGCGGAAGATGATCCGGGCAAAGGGAAGCAGCACAACGCCCAGGCGGACGGTAAAGGGGCTTTCAATCTCCGGGACGAAAAGCAGCTGGGAGGCTTGCAGGGTGAAATGTTCTCACTGGACCGCCCGTATAACCTTCGCGCCAAAGCTGCGTTAATGGAGGCTGCCGGTTTTGAAATGATCGCTCTTCCGAAAGCCAGTTCCCTTGACTACAGCCGTTTGAAGGAAGACCTCGGGGCTTTTTATCGTATTCCCTGGCAACAGCGTTTGCAGTCGTTTTTAATGGAACTTCCTTCCATTGAAAGTATTTTCCCGCTTGAATCCGGTTATCAGGATTTGGCTACGCTGGTTAATATCTGGCTGGGCGAGTTCTCACAGGCCGGCAATGAGGAATCCGACTTCGACAAGGTGACTAAAGGTTCCTACGAGTTCGACGATGAAACCCTGCGCATGTTCAACGTGATGTTTGCACACCGTTTCAAAAATTTAAAGGCCCTGGAGAAAACCTGGATCGGCACTTTGAACAAGGAAGGTTCAAACCCTATCAAGTGGTCTTTTATCGAGTACATCCTGGCCGAAACCGCCAAGAAGTTGCATAACGAGCGTGAACAACGCCGTATTAACGGAATCCGTAAGGACCCGAATCTGAACGAACCGGGCAAAGCACTTGCTGCAGCTGACGGCCTGTATGAGTTCCTGAACAAGAAAGTGAACGGACATACCGATATCAATAACGGAAAGTTCGTTTACCAGATTAAACCGTTCGAGCTGGGAGAACTTACCGAAGCAAACATCGGTGAAAAGGTGTACAAGGGTACTTCCATGATCCCGGCGGTTCTTCGTGACAGCGGTAACCTGGCACTTTATATGCCTTCGCACTTTATTGTATTGTATCATAAATACAATGAACTGCATTACGGACAGAACCAGGATTACAAGGCTAATATCATGTATGTGAAGGAATATCCGGCGGTAAAGATTATCCCGGTTCCCAATGCTGACAACCACCACCGTATTTTCTGGACGTTTGAAGGCAACATTAAAACCTACGAGGACAAACCAGGCGAAATGACGGCTTTCAACCTGGAGCAGGAAGACTGGAGCCTGAAAGTATGGAGTAACTGGCGTGAAAGTATCTGGGCTATTGCCGTGGGCTTCAAGTACACCAAGAAAGAAGATATGGACTATACGCGCCAGATGATCTTCTGTAATGAGTATGACCGCCCGGCGTCTTACTTTGTGGACGCTGACAAGGACAAGAACCCGTCGGCCAAGCTTCATACCTCCATTGTTACCGTAGCGAACACAGCCGAATTTACGATTACCGATATTGAAGACGCGCCGGTAGGTACGGTTATTTCCCTGAAATGCGGAAGCGTGGATAAAGGCGTTAAGATTGAGAAAAGCGGAAAATTTGACCTTATTTCCGCTACCTGGCAGCCGGGTAAGGGGGATGTTATCAAACTGATGAAACGTGCCGACGGTAAATTTATCGAGATCGGCCGCGAAAACGCTTCTTCCGATGCGTTGCAGTTTGCGCCGGATGAAACGGATCCTTCTTTGCTTGACGGTGAAGTATTCGTAACCGGTGAGAATACAAAGGCAACGGCAATCACTAACTTTACCGATGCGGAAGCCGGTGTCGTTTACACGATCTACGGAAGCGGTTCTGAATTTGCTTCCACCATTGCAGCCGGCGGAAACTTTGTCTTAACCGAAGCTATGACGCTTTCCGAAGGCAAGTTTATCAAGCTGGCGAAAGCCGCCGACGGTAAATTCTACGAAGTGGCAAGAGGCTAATTTTTGGCGGAAGGGATACTTTATCCCTTCCATTTTATAACCTTATAAATCATTAAGTTATGACATACGTAAAAGCAAGCGTAAGAAGGCCGGCCGGCAATCCCGGTAACGGTATTCAGCCCAAGGATCAGCTCGTAATTTACGACGTTGACGATATTCTTTCCTTCCCGCAGAGAAACGATGCCGGCGTGGTTATCGAGGATGATATCGTAATGAAGGCGGGACGTTACGCGATCGGTATTTACCTGACACCCGGTACCGCTGAAATCAGTTCCAACAGTGACGGGGAAACGGACGCCGAAGGTTATACGCCTTCCGTTAAGTTCAATCATCCCGGTAACGAACAGGAAATTCGCGAGTTTAAGACAAACTGGCTGTCCAAGAAATGTATCGTTGTGCTCCGTTATTGTAGCGGAAAGCCTGCCGATCTGATCGGAACGCCCTGTAACCCGTGTAAGTTATCCGTTTCTTATACCGGTTCCAATGAATCGAATACGAACGAACTTACTTTCACCCAGATCAGCAAAGGGGATGATATCGCCATTTACCGGGGTACCGACACTCTGGAAGAACCGGTGGCCGTGGTGGAAGCCGGAGCCACGGATATAGATTACCAGACGGACGGGCAGTACCAGCTTTCCGCGGGTGCGGCTAAGATAGCCGGTGTTACCGGTGGAAGTCACGGCTCGGTAATTACCCTTATGGGATGTTCGGGTGTTGCGCCTACGGTGGAAGCGGGCGGTAATTTCCTTCTGAAAGGTGGTAAGACGTTTACCGCTTCCGAAGGTTCCCAACTGACGTTGCGGGCGTTTAACGACGGTTCGGAGGCTATGAAATGGATTGAACAAAGCCGTTATGAGGCGTAAGTAAACGGCTTTCATGTAATTCAAAGGGTGACCGGCAGCACATGCCCGGCCACCCTTTGTCCTTTTTAGGGTAATTGCCCCTTTTTTCCTTTGTATCATCAAATTTTATATAGTATGAAACAGGAAATTATTACCTATCTGGCCGGTCCGCGTAACTTTATTCAGGGCGTGGAACTGTACGAGAAATACGGTATCAACCGTATGTTAAAGAAGTCATTCCGCCGGCAGGGAGAAACGGAAACGATGAAGGCCATTCTTTTAGAGGAACTACGGAAGTTGGCCGGGCTTTCTGAACGTGAATTTAAGACGATCCGGCGAAACTCCAAACAGCTGACCGCGGTAAAAATGGAACCCGCCCGGGAGGAAACATCCAAAACGCCGGTAAAATACAGCGATGATTTGCTGCTGGAACTTGCCGAATCTTTCGGCGTCAGTGTGGAAGAACTCGTTTCGTCCGATTTCCGGGATAAGGTTCTTTCCATGGATGAAAATGCCGACCGTGTGGAAGAGCTGGAAGAGGAACTGGAAGAGGCGGAGAAACGATACAAAGCAGCCCCGGAAACCGTAACCAAAATGATACGTTTCCGCGAGAAATTTACCTTCCTGAATTCTCCGGATTGTCCCGACATTCTGAAAATACTTGTTTCCGACATGTTCACCGCATACGGGAAGTATAAGGAAGCTTTCGCCCGCCTGGAAGCTACGCCGGATGATGTCAGTTCACTTTCTACAGCACAGGAAGCGCAGGCGGTTGTGGAAAACTTCATCGCTAACCGCGAGATGTGGGATGAACTGGAATATTACCGGGAGAACGGAAAGATTCTGGGTAAATGTGAGAAGGTAAAAAGTTTGTCCGTCCGTAAGGGCGTCGAGAACCTTTCGGATATCGACATACAAAAGGCACTGAATAACGCCCGCGCCAACCTTTCAAAGAATAAGGCGAAACTGGAACAGGCCGGGGATGATGAGAAGAAGAAAGCGAGTGCCCTTGCATTGATCCAAAAGTGGGAAACTACACAGAAGGCCATAGAGGAAGAAATTGAGGCGCGAAAAAAAAAGTAATTGAACTTATTGCCAGTCTGACAGGGAAACGGCAACGGATCACAAAGAACCTGGGCCGTTTCTCTCACCCTTGCGACCGCTCGGAGCTGGGGCACCAGCTCAAGACATTAACCCTCCGGATAGAAAAAGAAGAAAGCCGGCTTAAACAACTTTCCAATGATTACAAACCAAATATATAACGAGGATTGCCTGGAGGCGTTGAAACGTGTTCCGGACAATTCCGTAGATTGTATAATAACCGATCCGCCTTATTTCCTGGGAATGACACACAACGGGCAGAAAGGCAGTTTTAAAGATTTGTCTATCTGTAAACCCTTTTACCGGGATTTGTTCCTGGAGTTTAACCGGGTGAAGAAACCCGGTGCTTGTGTGTACTTTTTTACGGACTGGCGCGGGTATGCTTTTTATTATCCGTTGTTTGACTTGTATTTAGGCGCGTCAAACATGATCGTCTGGAACAAACAGTCGGGCCCGGGTAATCATTACGCCTTTATACATGAGCTTATTTTGTTTCATTGCGGAAAGGGTGTTTCTATCGGTGCCACAAACATAATAGATAATATCCGGTCTTTTGCTTCCGGTGCGAAACTGGTAGAAGGTGAAAAGGTTCATCCCACACAGAAACCGGTGGCGTTGATCCGTAAACTGATTGAAGACAGTACAAAGCCCGGCGATCTGATCCTGGACACTTTCGGCGGTTCCGGTACTACGGCCGTGGCAGCCATTGAAAGCGGCCGGAACTTTGTATTAATGGAACAGGACGAAATTTATTATTTCACGGCACAGAAACGAATAAAAGATGCGTATGAACGATTTAACGGTGGTGGATAGTATTTACCTGGATGCGCAGCAAAAGGAGGATGTACGGCGTTTGTCTTCTTTAGGGTATTCGCCGAAAGACATAGCCGTTTCCCTGGGGCTTTCTTTGGAGGATGCCGGGCTTTTTGTCCGGGATGCGGAAACGGTAGGAACTTCCGTTAACTTCCTGATCCGGGAAGGGATTCTGGTAGCACGTGCCGCGCCTGAAATAAAACTCCATGAAGCGGCGGAAGGCGGAAACGTGGAAGCTATAAAACAGCTGGAGGCCGTACGGAAAAGACATACTTTTGAACGTTTAATCGAACAAATGGATGACGACGAATTTAATTAAGCCCTCACGAATAGACTTTGACAAGGTGGATATCAACCAGATTCAAAGGATTCTTTCTACCGGTACGCTGGAAGCCCTCGCGCCCGATGAAAGGGAATATTACAGCCTTATGGAAATGGTACGGGGCCTTCGTGCCCGTATGCGTATAAATGGTAAGCTGGTGACAAAGGCCGGCATCATCCGCCTTTTGAAGTCGGAACCTTACGGCCTTTCGGACTGGATGGCCCGCCAGGTGTACGCTGACAGTCTCAATTTCTTTTATACGCAGGATAACGTACGCCCGCAGGCTTTCGCTAACTTGTATGCGGAAAAGGCCGAAAACTGGGCGAATACCGTCTTTCTTATGGGAAATGTGAAGGAGGCTAAGAACCTGCTGAAACTGGCGGCGGAACTTCGCGGATGTTATAAGGATCAACAGGCCGAAATACCGGAGGAACTGCTTTCACAGAAAAGCACGGTTATTTATACTACCAGCCGTAAGGATCTGGGTGTTCCTGAAATCGACCGTAAGGAACTGGAAGAGTTTATCGACGCGATCCCGGAAATTCCTGTTATTGTACGTGATAATATAAAAGAGGACGCGCGTATTAAAGCTTTTGACCTGAAAAAACGTATGTTGTATGATATCAAAGAGTTCGGGGAAGATAACGAAGGTGAGTAACGCCGATGATGTGGAAATCAAATACGGCCATATAATCCAGGTTCTGACGGACTGGATCGATACTACTATCCTTGTATCTGTTGACGGGCGCGGTACGGCCAAATCGACCGTTATACAAGCCAGGCGTTCCGCCCGTTGTGTGGAAGAAATGCCCGGCGGTGCGTTCGCTTTTGTTGCCAATACCTACAGTAACCTGGAAGATAATATAATGCCGGCCGTACAGAAGGGCTGGCAGCTTATGGGCCTGATCGAAGGGGTACACTATGTAAAAGATACCCGCCCGCCTGAATCCTGGCGGCGTAAATGTTCGGTTATCGTGGATGATTACAAGCATGTTTACAGCTTCTGGAACGGATGTGTTATTTTCATGGGATCACTGGATAACCCTTCGCTGCTTGCCGGAAAGTCTGTAATACATCTGTTTTATGATGAAGCGAAGTACGACAAGGAAATGAAAGTAAACCGCGCTATGCCTATTCTTCGCGGTGATGCGATCACTTACGGACATTCCCATTTATTCCTGGGGATAACCATTACTACCGATATGCCGGATATCGACGAAAACGAGTACGACTGGTTTTTCCGGTATGTCAAGCAAATGGACCCGGAACGGATCATTAAAATAGTACAGGCGGCAAGTATGCGTAATGACCTGGTAATTTCTCTATTAAAAGAAGAAAGAAAAAATAAGCCTTCCCCTTTGAAACTGAAACGTTTGAAACGGGATATTGAATATTACGACCGGGCTTTGTTGAAGTTGAGAAAAGGACAAACGTTCTTTCTTAACGCTTCTTCATTCGCTAATGTTGAGATACTTACGATTGATTATTTAAAGCGGTTGTATAATGGAACGCTGGAGCTTCACGAATTTAAAAAGTCGGTGGTGGGTATGCGTCCCGGTCTTCGCAGGGATTTACGTTTCTATGTGTTGTTTGGTGAAGGACATAAGTATTATAACGGTACCATGTCCGGAGAAGCCGCTTACAGCTCGCGGGAGCTCCGGTACCTGCACCATGATAAAGCGATTGAAGGTGGTATGGACTTCGGTAATATGCTTTCTTTGGTGATCGGTCAGCCGGACGGTGCTTATTACCGGGTACATAAGAACTTTTTTGAGATACCGCCGGGCTGGTTCCGGGAGATCGCCGACCAGTTCCTCACTTTCTTCCAGAACCACGAATATAAAGAACTGGATTTGTACTATGACCGTGCAGGTAATAACTTTGAGAAACAGAAGGAGGATTACGCGGGTAAGATCAAAGACGCCATAGAAAAAGACGGTAGCGGAAACCGTACCGGCTGGATCGTAAACCTAAAGAGCCGCAAACAGGCAGTTATCCGGCAGGATACGGAATACGACTTTATGCAGGAGATTATGGGCGGTACCAACAAGAACCTGCCTATCTTGCTGGTTGATGCGATGAACTGTAAAGAAATGGTTAGTTCCGTAGAAAAGGCAAAGGCTGAAATCAAATACCGGGGTAATTCTAAGGTAGTGTTCAAGGTGAAGAAGTCCGAAAAGCTGGCACCGAAAAAACTACCGATGTTATCCACCAATTTCTCCGACGCTTTCAAATACTTACTGATGCGCCCCGGCTGGATAGCTTTAGTACGAGGCAAGCGGACGCTGCAGGCCGACTCGTTTGTGGATCAATGGATAGAGAACAGGCATAAAAGGTAATTGCCTTGTAACGCTGGAAAATCGGTTTTCCGGCGTTTTTTGTGTTACCAGGTTACGGGTACCCCTCCGGGAGAGGTCATATTTCACCTTTTAGGGGGAGGGCAACTGCTTTCCGACTTCTGAGCGGCTCGGTCTTCGGAAGGTGTCATTTTTTTAGTTTTTGAAATTTTCTTTGGTTTTTGGCTGTTTTTCAGTTGTTTATCTGCATTTAGACCAAAATTTTACGCGAAAAAGCGCGTTTTTTATGCGTTTTTGTTTCATTTTTTGCCCATTTTTGGGTGAATTACCGTGTATTTTGGGGCGGTTGCCTTTCATTTTTGATTGATTTTGGGGTAATATTTTTTATAAATGTATATATTTAAGTACTTTTGCAATCGTCAAAATTACACTGCATATATACCGTCAGGACTTACGGGTGGTACAAACTAAAGTACACACTAATTTTAAGTTACTGATATGAAAAGATTTTTTTTAGTTATTGTATTGGCCATACTAACAATGGCAGCCATTGCACAAGAACCGTATAAGGCTTATTGTGAAATCGTGGGTACTGGAAATATAACCGGTACAAAAGTAAAAATAGAAGTAGATTTCGGCCAGAAGGCAAAATGGGCAACACCAAATGCTCGTTTTTTAGTAGATGAAAACGGTGAAAAGATGAATTTTAATTCAATGATAGACGCCGTTAACTATTTGGCTAAATTGGGTTGGGAACTAATACTGGCTTATCCGGTTACACCTACACAAGGAATGAGCAAAGACCCTGTTTATCACTATATTCTTTGTAAAAAGGTAACTTCTGATGAACAGATAAAAGAGGGAATTAATTTAAAAGACAAATAGAATATTAATTATAGTGTGTAACGCTCACCCTTAATCAGGTGGGCGTTTTTTGTTACGAAGTAACGAATCGTAGAGTCGAGAAACTTTCTTTCCTAATAAACTTTTATTAACGTTTTTTTTTTTTTGTTCAGAATTTAATGCCGACATTTGCCCCTGTCAAAGTTAACACCGCTGGTGCGGTCCGGTGAGTCTCGGTTATTGGCTCGAATAAATAACGGGCTTTTTTTATGCCCGATAAGTGCTTGTTTAATACAAGGCGGTTGCCTTTCCCTAAACTTATAACCCGATCTTCGGACGGTTTGCGGTGTTAATTTTGACGAATTAGGGGAAATGGTAACCGCCTTTCCCATGTAAAATAGTCAAAATTAACACCGTTATGAAAAATGAATTTCAATCCGGTACAAGCTATGTACCTTCGTTCCGTACTGGTAGCACGGACGTAAACACAATCCAACATCGTTATTTTCAGGAACCGAAACATGAATGTACTGTTTGTTCAACTTCTGGGGCTTATTACTTATCTGCTATCGCTTGTTTCTGTCTTACTTTTATCTATCCACCGGCTGTCATTGGTGCAGTTATATGTGTGTGTCGTGCCAAGAAAGCGAGGAAAGGAGGCCGAAAATGATATCTTATTTTATAGAGCTTAACGAATATAAACCACAGAATCGAAAATGTGCTGAAATGGCAGAGTTTGCAAACCAGTTTGGTAACACGCTTTGCCCTGATAAAATTTCCTTTGATGCTTTTAAAACTGAACTGGAAGCAAAGGTAAAGGAGCTGAACGAGAAATACCCTAAAACAATGCCGCTGAAAATATCTTCCGGTAGCGGGTTTATTCATATAGATCAGGACACTAAAACACATAATAACGGCTGTGACAAGCCTGTAGCCTATTTTTTCATTTATCGGGTTAAAAGAATATATAGGTTTTCAGAGCGTCCCCAGATAGAAAAGAAAGGAGGTGCCGAATGATATATACTGAATATCAGCAAGTGTTACTTACTCAATTACAAAACAATGATAAAAGGATTGAGGAAATAAAGAAGGAAAAGGAAGAAATACAGGAAATGTTTCTACAAGAAAGTAAATTTAAACCGGGTGATCTGATACAGATTGATTATAAAATAAGCAATGCTACTTTTAAAGTTCGTGGCTGGATTTTCCGGATTACATTCTGGAGGAATCGCCCGTATTATCACCTGAATTTACCCAAGAAAGACGGTTCCCGCGGATTAAGGGTTAAAAGTGTATGCGACGGGGTACTGGAAAGTATAACAAGTATTTCACATATTAAATTAGAAGACTTAAAAGGAGGTGCCAAATGAATACAAATAATCCTGATATCCTATTTTTCGTTAGACGTGAATACGGCGCGCCTTCCATTGAATTAAGAGCCTATAAGGTGGAGAAGGTTAACAATGAGTTTGCTTTCCTTGAACTTGAACGTTTGCGGTTGGTTGTTTTCTCCGGTGATTTTCAGTCTGTATCACTTCATCACGAGTACGGTAAAAACAACTGTCTGTATAATAGTGCCAATAATATACCGGATTTGATGAAAGACATGAAGAGGTGGCAGTTATCGCCCATTGACAAACGTAATTACGAACGGTTTAGGAAAGTCGCCCTCGGGATATACCGGCAGGCCGGAATAATTGATTTCACTACCTTAGAGACTACACCGATTAAAAACGTTTAATGAAAGATTTGTTATGAAAGATATAGAAGTAAACGGCGCACATATAACAGATGAAAGTGCCGAGATTTTGACACAGTGGCAAACTAAGACGGAACCGGTTTCCGCTTGTTACATCGAAGTTATTGAGGACCTAATCGATTTCCTAATAGAGAAAGGAGATGAAAGTACACCAACAAATGAGGTGTTAAGAAGGATTCAATTATTACGTATGATGAAAAAAGACATCGAAAAGTTGTCTAATCCTTAATATTAACAATTTAGCATACCGGCTGAAAAGGCAGCCGTTGGGTTTAAGTCCCAGGTTAGGGTTTGTTTGTGCCGGGGTGGTTCCCGGCACTCTTTTTTATGTCCTTTTCGTCCGTTTCCGTTCTTCCCACCTTTGCAGTAACCAATGATTCAAATTATGAAAATAGGAACGGACAAATGGAAGCATTTCGGAATTAATTACGCTATATGTGCCCTGTTGGGTGATTATGGTGTTCCCTTTGCCCTGGGTGCTTCACTGGGTAAGGAATACGGGGATGAAATGTCCCCCTGTAATAAATGGGACTGGAAGGATATTCTGGCAGACCTGGCCGGGATCGTGGCGGGTTATTTGACGCATGTATGTATCGTCCGGACTATAATGTAACATTTTCAACTCTACTAATATGACGGAAACGATAATTACAGCGATTATTACAGCTCTTTGCACGGGTGGCCTGACTTGGTTATTCACTCTCCGGTATACCCGTAAACAGGCGGAAGCTGACGCCATGAAGTCAGTACAGGAGGTTTACCAGGAACTGATTGAGGATATGAAGAATGACCGTAAGGAATTGAAACAGCGGATCGACGATGTAGAGAGCCAGTACCGGGAACTCCAGCAGAAATGTAACGAAATGGAAAAGGATATCAGGCAGAACGCCCGCGTAATGGATATCATGAAACCGTTTCTTTGCGGGGTGAAAAATTGCCTGAACCGTAAATCTATCACTTTCGACACTAATAACTAAAATCAATTATGAGACATGGAATCGTACACCTACTTATTCTTATTTGTTTTGCAGCTTGTTTTTACGGTTGTCGTTCTCCTCGCTCTGTTACACGAAAAACGGTTACAGAAGCAACTGGAGAAGAAAAACAAACAACTACTGACGGAGTTATTGAACTTGCGCGGAGAGATTCGAGCCATGAGGAGCACGTACTTGACGTTTACCGGGAAGATAGTACGCATATCCGTATCGACTACGACAGCCTCGGAAGAATTAAAGAAATTGATTTCAGTAACCGAAAAACTGAAAAAAGAACTGGAAAGAATCAAAGCAGTTCCCTCCGGGATCATAAGGAAACTACCAGTCAAACGGAAACAGCCGTTACCCGTAAATCCGACGTTAAGCAACAAAGCCAGGAAAAAGAAAAGACTACAAACGGGTGTAGCCTATGGACGTTCCTAAAATTCATGTTTTTCTTTCTATCCTTCTGCTTGGTACATGATAACTGGGCCAGTATTAAAAACTTTATCCGCCGGCTATGGAAAAAATAAACCTTTATGTAGCGGTAGAACAGATGAAGCGGATTACCATTTCCGGGGGTACCTTTTCTATCAAGTTCCGGAAATGGAACCGTCAGACGCGGGACGGCGGCGACATGGTGATACTTACTGCCGCCCGTTTGAGGAAAAAGGCGACGGATGAAAGCATCGAAAATTCAAGCTATAAACTATTCCTGACGGACACCACAACGGGCCGGCCGCTGAATTGCTGGGAATGTCTGGTAATGGAGTTCAACGGGAAAAGAATAACGATTTAAGATTATGGAAATAAGACGAAGTGGCAACTTTGGAATTATAGATACCGGCACCGACAAGGGTTTGATCTCCTTTTCTATCGGTGGCCGCGGTAAAGGTTGGGAACCTTCCAGCATCCAGTTAAACCGGCGGGGGGCTTTCTTTTCGCGAAAGATCAGCGTAAACGGTACCTTTATCGTTCCCATGGGTGACAATAACGACATGCCGGGCGAGGTCATGCGTTTACTGGATAAATTCTACGCCGGTGAAGGTATTATGGGTAAAATAGCCGGTTTACAGTGGGGAGAAGGCCCGCGGCTGTATGAGGATGCGATCGACGAAGAGAATAACCGTTTTTACCGGCGTTGGAAACTCGATCCGGAAATAACCGCCGACCTGGAGTCGTGGGATTACACGACGGTTCTTCACCGCTCACTCGTAGACTTAACACACATGCAGGGCTTTTTTATAAAGTTTGTCCGGAACCGTGCGCCGCGTGTAGGCAATCCCGGGCGTTTGGTACGGCTGGAACATATTCCCTACCAGAAGGCCCGCCTGGTATATCCTCCCGACGGCGAGGATGAACCGCAGGAAGTACTTGTGGGCGACTTTCCTTATCCTGATCCGGCCTATACTTACCGTTACCCGGTCTTTGATCCGGCCCACCCGTTCAAATATCCGGTTTCTGTGAAATATTATAATATCTATTCCTTTTGCAAGGATTTTATGAGTACACCGCGTTTTTTGGGTGCGCTTGACTGGCTGGAGCTTGCCGGCGGTCTGGCCGCTATCCTGATCGCCTATAACGAAAACGCTTCGGCCATTTCCCTGCATATCGAATCGCCGCAGTCTTACTGGGACCGCGCGGAAGCACGTATAAAACAGGTTTGCGAGCGTACGGGCGAGAAATACACGGCCCAGATGCTGGAAGATTTCAAGGACGAAGCTATGGAGAAATTCGCCTCCAACATTACCGGAAGGCAGAACGCCGGAAAATACATGCACACGACCAAATTCTGGAATCCGGAAGCGAATAACTTTGAGGGCTGGACGGTGGAACCACTGGATAAGAAGATAAAGGATTATGTGGACGCCCAGATTAAGATATCCAATAAGGCGGACGCTGCCGCCACTTCCGGCTTCGGTCTTGATCCGGTACTTTCAAATCTGATTATAGAAAACAAACTTTCTTCCGGATCGGAGAAATTATACAGCCTGAAAGTGTATAACGCTTCTGAAACGGCTATTCCGGACATGATCCTTTGTAAGCCGTTACAGCAGTATATTAATGCCAACTTTCCGGGTACCGCAACGAAAGTAGGGCTTTATCGTACCATAGTGGAAGCGGAACAGAACGTTTCACCCTCTAACCGTATGAAAGAAAATGCGTAGTCTGTTTTTTACACCGAAACCGGAAGATGTGCCGGAAGAACCGGTAAGCGACCGGCAACCGGAAGAGAACCGGGCCGATAACACCCCGGATAAGCATATAAAGGCCCGCCGGACGAAAAACGTTCATTTTGACCGGCGGATAAAATCGGAGCTGCACCTGGAAGAGTGTTTGCCCTGGCATTTTGAGAAAGGGGCGTCTTATCACTGTATCAGTCATGGGGACGTTGACAGCCTTACTTATCTTCGTGTGATCGTGAAGCAACAACCGGTGGAATATGTTCTGATTTCTATCTGGTGTATGGCAATTACCGATGTTAAGGAGGTGGAGAAATGGCTGGAGAGAAAAGACATAGGGCACGCGGATTTTTATGTAGGTGAAATCTTTCAAGGTTCCTACGCGGATGTTTATTTATACCTAAAGAAGGTGGCGGAACGTTTCGGATCACGTGTCTGCATCTTCCGTAATCATGCTAAAGTAATGGCCGGTTTTGGTAACGCTTTTGATTTTGTAATAGAAAGCTCGGCCAATGTGAACACCAATCCGCGCACGGAGCAGACCTGTATAACGATAGATACCGGGCTGGCCCGCTTTTATAAGGAGTTCTACGATGAAATAAACAATTTCACAAAGGATTTTGATAATTGGAAACCATATACATTAAAAAGAGACCGAGCAAATGACGAAGTTATTTAATAAAGGCGGTGACGGTGCCGGTGAAATAGTCCGTGTTCTGGGATTGATCGATAATGATCTTGATTTTACCAAGTGGGAACCTATCTTACCGCTGGGTATTCGGGATTTACAGGCTATCATCGGAACGGAACCCATAGACGCGGTAGATAAGTATTACCGTGAAGATCATGCGGACGGTACGGAACCGGACGGCATGGCGGAAACTTTGCGGCTGATGCAGCAGGCGGTGGCAATGTTTACCTGGTTAAAGGTCATTCCCACTTTAGACGCACAACACGGAACGGCCGGACGTGGCAAACACCTTGGAGAGAATGAAACGGGTATGACCGCCTTACAGGAGTTCAAGGATGAAGAGAATATCCGGAACCTGGCTTATGAAGCCGTAGACGCGTTGGTGGAGTTAATGGACCGCGAAAAGTTTGATTTCTGGATGAACGGCATTAAGAAAAAGGCTATAAACCGGCTTCTAATCCAGAATAAGGAAACGTTCGATGAATATTATAATATCGGAAGTCACCGGCTTTTCTTGGTGCTTATTCCTATGATCCGGGAAGTCCAGGACGGGCAGATAATACCTGTTATCACCCGGAACCGTTATAATGAACTGATTGAAGGCGATACCGTTTTAACGGAGAAATTGCTGGAGTATGTACGCCGCCCGCTTGCACTTCTCACCATAAAAAAGGCCGTTGAACGTTTACCGGTGGAAGTTCTGCCAAGTGGAATCGTACAGGTACAGCAGAGCACAACCGTACGGGATAAATTGCGGGCGGAAAAAGAGGCCCGGCAATCGGTTGCTAACAGTCTGGAGCAGGACGCGGCGGCTTATCTGGATGTATTGCAGGATATCATCAGGGAACTGGATGCGCAGTCGGAAACGATGGATTACTATATACCGGGTGTTACCGTACAATCCAAAGGAATAACCTTTTAATGTCCGGACATGGAGAAGTTTACATATAATAGTAAGACGGTGGAGGTTCCTTCCTGTCTGGATGAAGTCAGCAGTGAGCAGTACCGGCAGTTTCTTATATTGTCGGTACTGATGAACCGCGGTACGATCAGCCCCGGACAGTTCCGCGTAAAATGGCTTTCTTTCCTTCTGGGCATGAAAGCGGATTACACCATGTACCGGCGTGAGATCATCCGAGAGCTGGACGGTCAACTGGAAAAGCTGGACGGCTTTTTCTCTTATACAACCGGTAAGGAGGGCGAGCGGATCGTTACGCCTATTCTGAAAACCGGTCGTAACCTGATGCAGGATTTCGGGGGCTGGCATGGTGTCGGTGACATGCTGAACGGTCTTACTTTCGGTAACTTTTGTGATTGCCTGGATTTGTTGCAGCAAAGCAAACAGGCGGCAGCAGAAAAAGACGATCCGGCTATAAATGAATTCTTCCAGGATATCACGTTAAAGCTTTACCGGTACAAGGACCCGGAGAAGACGCCGGCCGTTCCTTCCTTGCTTGCCATTCATGCGGTAAACTTCTTTTCCGCCGTTTGGGAAATGGTTCTTTCCGGACCGGTTTATATCGGTGGTGAAGCTATCGACTTTCGGATATTGTTCCAGAAGCTGGCATCCGAGGACCGGAAGGCGGACGATAAAACCGGCTGGACCGGGATAGTCTTTGAGGTGGCGGCTTCCGGCGTGTTCGGAAATAAGAAGGAGGTGGACGATACACCCTTTTGGGATGTATTGCTTTATCTGTATAAATGTAAGTTTGAGTATTTACACCAAAAACGTAACAAGAAATGAGAACGACAACAGGAACAAAAAACAAGATCAAGAAATTCGAGGGGTTACGCCTGAAAGCGTATGTATGTGCCGCGGGAGTATGTACGATCGGTTACGGTCACACGATCGGCGTAAAACCGGGTGATGTTATCACCGAGGCCCAGGCCGATGCTTTCTTTGAATCGGATATCAGGGCGGTAGAAAACCAGGTAAACGCGCTTCCCCTTCATTTGGGACAGTACCAGTTTGACGCGGTAGTAAGCTTTTGCTTTAATGTAGGTATCGGAAAATTCAAGAAATCAACGCTTTATAAGAAGATCAGAGCAGATGCGTATGATTCATCCATACCGGCAGAGTTTAAAAAGTGGATATACGGGGGCGGTAAGATTCTTCCGGGGCTTGTTACCCGCCGTGAATGGGAGGCGAAACGTTATCAGGGATTGACAATATGATAGATATAAAGGTTTACCGTGAATACTGGGAAGGCGTGCAAAAACGTATTCCTGAAATAAAGAAGGTGCTGCCCGTTACCATTGACGAGGAAATGAGTAAGACGATACAGGGACTATCTAAAGAAGAATGTCCGGTGCTCTTTATTCTGATCCCGTCGGGAACGGGTGCCAGCCTTTCGGCTGACAATGTGAGGGAAAATAATTTATGCGTTATTTTCCTTATGAGCAAGTACGATCCCCAACGGAAAGGGGCTTATGAGACTATCGAAGAGGTACAGCCGGTTATGGAACGTATCAAACAAATGCTGATAGAAGATTCTGCCACCGGTTGCCCTGTCACTAAGGAACTGGATTTAACCAGCCTTTCCACTCTTCCGGAATCCGGCTTTTACCGGACGTTTGCAGGGTGGAGCCTGGCTTTCTCATTTAAAACAAGATTCTAATGGATGCTTTTGCGTGGTTCTGGTTAACTGTCATAATAGGTATTATTACAATAGGTGTAAATGATGTGCTATGTACCTATTGGAAATATAAATATACCTCAAACAAGAAAAATGAAACTGTTAAGGATGAATCCGGGGAAAGGCACATTATTTCCGGATTCTCAAAAAATGAATAACTGAATGGCCGAGAATTTTAAAACGGATTTCTTTACCGACCGGATCGGGCGTGGAATACAGGACATATTTCAAGCCCAATTGGATATCGCTACCAAACGGATTTACCAGAAAGGCCGTGAACGTAAGAAAGTACAGGGAACCGGGGAGATCATCCAAGGGCGATCCGGTGCATTAATGGCCGCACTACAGAACCCGAATTATTCGGTCGTTCCGGACGGCGAGGGGGTAATTGCACATTCTAACCTTCCATTATATACCCGCTTCCTGGATATGAAGAAACACGGTAATTACCAGATTTATAACCGACAGATATACGGGATTCTGTATCATGACACACTCGGGAAGATTAAATATGAATATCAGGATTATGTAAGGGAAAGGATAAAAGAAATGTTTGCCAGTTCGCTAAAATAGGTAATAAAATTAATACCTAAATATTTGTAGGTAATGATTTTATTACCTATCTTTGTTTCAGTAACCAATAAAACAAAGTTTATGCCTGAAATTTGTAGATTCTTCGGTATTATTATATTCCTCTATTGGAAAGATCATAATCCGCCACATATTCATTTTACTTATGGTGATTATGAATGTTCTATTAGCGTATTGGATCGGATTGTAGACGGTCAGGCTCCAGCTAAAGTTATTGCAAAAGTAAATGAGTGGATTAACTTGCACGAGGCAGAAATACTTTCTCTTTGGGAAAAGGCCCAAAAAGGGGAAAAAATAGATAAAATTGAACCATTAAAATAAACGCTTATGTTACGAGTTATAGATGTGGATTATATTAGGAATTACGAGCTTCTTGTTACTTTCAGCGACGGGAGTAAAAAGATCGTAAATTTGGAACCTTATCTTACAGGTGAGGTTTTCGGGGAGTTATTGGATAAGGAAAAATTTGTTCAATATGGTTTAACCCGTGCTACTATTGAATGGGCCAATGGTGCCGACCTTGCACCGGAGTTTTTATATGAAATTGGTATAGCTGCATATTTTTAGACCCTATGAATGATTGTTTAGCTATTCAAGATAAGAAGGAAGAAACTTTCTTATATCGGATTTTTATTTCTCACCCGGAACTAAATGCTTCTGCGGTGGCTCGACGTATGGGAATAAGTCAAAGCCTTATGTCTCAATATATAAGTGGAATAAAAAAGCCCTCACAAGAACGGGAGGCCCTAATAGTAAATACTATTAAAGATATCGGTAAAGAACTAACGATGATTGTATGACATACGAAGATATTTTATTTTTGATCGGCTTTTTCCTGGTAATATTTTTTTTCGTAGGATGTAAGCATAAACCGGCTACTTTATCCGGGTGGCTTGCTTTTGCCTTTCTTTCCTTTATCGTGACGCCTCTTATATCGGTTCCTCTAACCTGGTACATTTGCTGGATGATAGATCGGGCAACAATTAAGGATAAAGAATGTTTTGATCCTTCGGATTTTACCTTTAAGAGATAAAATACTTTCTTCTTAGTATAATAAGCCTGTAGAATGGTTCTACGGGCTTTTTTTGTGTCCTTTTCCGCCACTTTACACCAGGATAATTTTGCCTTATAAAATTTACTCTTATGGCAAAATTAAAACCTGACTATATCGAATGGGTGTTAACCCTGAACGCCTCCGATGCGCAGAAGGAAATACATAATCTTTCAGAAAAGAACAAGGAGCTCCGGGATAGCAATAAGGAGATAAAAAAGGCTATGACCGATTTAATCGCCACAGGGAAAGCTGGTGGTAAACAGTGGAAAAGGCTTGATGAGCAACTGAAAGAAAATAATAAGACGCTCGGCGAGAATAACAAGAAGATTGCCGAATGTGAGAAACGGCTGGATAAAACCACCATGAGTGCCAACCAGCTGGCAAGGAAGGTAAACGCCTTGCGGAAAGAGCTTCGCGATACGGTGAAATCCTTGCAGCCGGAAAAATATGCCGCCCTGGAGAAGGAACTGAAAGAAGTTGAGAAAGCATACGGGCAGGCCACGAAAAAGGCGGAAGGTTTCGGCGGTTCCCTTCTTTCCCTGAATAAGATAAAAACGGTTCTGGCCGGTGTGTTTGTCACTATCGGCGCAATGATAACCGGACAGATTGTCGGCGGGCTAAGGGATGCGATCAGTACTATTATAGAGTTCGAGAAGAAAAACAGTACTTTGGCCGCTATTCTGGGAACCACGAAAAAGAGTATCAAGGATTTAACAGATGAAGCGCGCCGGCTGGGTGCTACTACTTCTTATACGGCCGCACAGGTAACGGAACTTCAGATAGAGCTTGCCAAGCTGGGATTTTTTAAAGAGGATATTAAAGCGATGACGCCTTCCGTGCTGAAATTCGCTAAGGCTGTGGACACTGATCTTGCCTCGGCTGCTACGCTTGCCGGTGCAACATTGCGTATTTTCAACCTTGATGCGGAAGATACGGAACGGGCACTTTCTACTATGGCAATAGGTACAACGTCTTCGGCCCTGAATTTTGAATACCTGAATAGTGCAATGTCTACCGTCGGCCCGGTTGCTAATTCTTTCGGATTCACAATCGAGGAAACGACCGCCCTTTTGGGAGCTTTGGCAAACAGCGGTTTCGACGCTTCATCGGCAGCGACGGCAACACGTAATATTTTGCTTAACCTGGCTGACAGTAGCGGCAAACTCGCGCTTGCTCTTGGCGGTCCGGTTAACAACCTGGATGATCTGGTAAAGGGACTTAAAAAACTAAACAGCGAAGGAATAGACTTGAACAAGGCCCTTGAACTGACCGATAAACGTTCCGTTGCAGCGTTTAACACTTTCCTTAACGGTACCGATACCGTGCTGGCACTTTGCGATGCGGTAACAGGTGCGGAAGACGCCTTTAATGCTATGTCCGAAGAAATGGGTGATAACGTTCAGGGTGCATTAAACCGGCTAAGTTCAACTATTGAAGGGGTAGTTTTACGTTTCTATGAATCAAAGGGTATTCTCCGGGATTTAATAGACCTTGTTACGCTTATGGTGGAAGGTGTGGGTGGTATGATCGACATGTTTAATAAATGGGGTGTTGTCACTTATACCGTTACCGCTTATTTGGTTTCCTACTATGGAGGACTGAAAATCGCTACCATGTGGCACGCCCGTTTTAAAACGGCGACCCTTGCTTCGGTCGTTGCAGAGAAAGCGCACGCCGTACAGCTTTATATCAGCCGGGCGGCTACTCTGGCTTATGCGGCGGCCCAGGCATTGCTGCACCTGAATATTAAAAGATGTACCGCCGCCCTTCGGTTAATGAGGATCGAACTTTTGAAGAATCCATATACGGCCCTGCTCGCGTTACTCGTGGCAGCCGGTGTTGCTATCTACCAGCTTGCAAAGAAGACGGAACAGGCTTCGGCGGCGATGAAGGCCCACCAGGAAGTCGTAAAGAAAGTGAATGAAGAATATGCCAGCCAGGAAGCAAAAATAAAAACTCTTGTAGCTGCTATCAATGACGAGAACCTTTCCAACTACACCCGTAAACAAAGGCTCGCTGAATTAAAAGAACTGATACCGGATTATAATGCGGAATTGAATGAAGAAGGCAGGCTCATAAACAACAACAAGGAGGCTATAGATCAATATTTAGTTTCCTTGGAAAAACAAATCAAGTTGAAAGCTTACCAGGAGGAACTGGAAGAATTGTACAAGAAAAAAAGGAATCTTGAAAGCCAGGAATCAGAGCAAAGCGACGCTTACTGGGACACCCGCCAGCAAAATACATTGTCAGGATATAACCGGAACAGTCTTACCGCTAAAATAAGCCGTTTATTTGGTACGGAAAAAGAGGCTAACCAGTTGAAAGCCCTACAGACGACACAGAAGGATTTGGCCGGTATAGAATCAGCAATCGCCCAGATCAATAATGATATCTTAAAAACAGAGGCGACGGCCACTTCATTAACCGGGACCAATAAAGAAAATATAAATACTGAAACATCCCTTATAAAGAAACTGGAGGCCGAAAAGAAAAAGGTTCAGGAGCAATGGGCGGAAGACAGCGAAGCGAATATCGCCAAGAAAAACAAGGAAATAGAACGTATCGACGCCGAAATAAAACGTTTAAACGAACTGGGGAAGGTCAAAAAGAAAGTGGAAGCAGGGGAGTACAAAAATACGGAAACGGCCGCCACATTAAAGCCTCTGGAGATCGAGCACGAAAAACGTATGCTTCTAATCAAAGAGAACCGGGAAAAGGAAAATAAGACGGAAGCCCAGTATATTCTTGAAGGGACGGCGGAAAACCTTCGCTATTACCGGGAACGTATTGACGCCCTCCAGAAGCTGGAAGCAAAAACGCCGGCCCAAAAGAAGAAGTTACTCGATGAAATCCACAAGCTCGAAACGGAAGCGCAGACGGCCATTTTTACGGAAACCGGCAAGCAGGAGGACGCCCGTATAAAACTGGCACAGGAGAAACGGGATGAACGGTTAAAGATCGAAACTGCCTATTACAACGTCCAGAAGGACACCATGGAAAAAGCGGTATTAAACCAGAGAATAACGCAGGAAGCCGCCGACGCCTATATGCTGGAAGTTGAAGCGGAGCACGCCGCAGAACTTCTGGAGATAAACCGTACTTACCAGAATGATATTGCCGCTTTGGAAATTACCGGCAAACAGAAACGTATAGAAACAGCGACGGAAGCGGCCGACGCCGTGCGTGAGTCTGAAATGAAGTTATTGCGTGATCGGGCGGCCATTGCCCAAAAAGTACGTGAAATAACTTCCGTTCCGGTAGGAATAACCGGTATGCAGGAAGCACACCGGAAGCAGGTTCAGGATGTAGAAACGACTTATAATGCTATAATTGAGATAGCGAGGCAGGCGGGAATTTCTACCGTTGGTTTGGAGAAACAGAAACAGCAGGAAATTAGCCAGCTTGAATTTGAATACCAGAATAGTTTATACCAGATTCAATCCCAGATCGGCGTATCATGGGCACAGGAATACCAGAATGAACTGGCCCTGTTAAAGAATCTGCACGATCAGGAATTAATAGATGAAAAGACATACCAGCGTAAAAAGCTGCAAATGCAGATGAATAACGCTAAAAAATACTTTGACTATTATTCCGGTCTTTCCTCTTCCATGGTGGAAGCCATTCAACAAGCCGAAATCGACCAGGTGGAAGCAAAATACGATGTTCTCATACAGGAAGCCGAGAACAACGGTGAAGATACTGCCGCCCTGGAAGAAGAGAAGGAAAATAAGAAACTGGAGATTCAAAAGAAGTACGCGGATGTAAACTTTGCTATCAAGTGTTCCCAGATCATAGCAGATACGGCCGTTTCGATTATGAAGGCGTACGCGGACCTCGGGCCGATTGCCGGAACCGTTGCTGCAGTAATGCTTGCGGCTACCGGTGTGGCCCAGCTTGCATCGGCCAAGGCAGAACGGGACAGGATTAAAAACATGTCCTTGAAAAACACCACCGGCAGCAAGACCGCCACGGCTGAACGTGTTGTTTCCGGTTCTTCCGGTGGTGGGTATTATGAAGGTGGTTACACCGGTCCCGGCGGACGTTATGAAGTGGCCGGCGTGGTTCATAAGGGGGAATATGTGGTACCACAGCCGGAAATGAATAATCCTAAAGTGATCGACGCCGTTAGCACTATCGAAGCGATCAGGCGGCAGCGTACCAGTGCCAACCCGTTACCACAGAATCCGGGTGAATATTATGAAGGCGGTTACGTGACTTCCCCTGCAGGTGATTCTTCCTACCGGGAGTTCCTGGAAGCGGCAAAGGAGCTTCGCGCCTCCTGTGAGGCTATCAAATTGATAAAGGCCTATATCGTTTACCAGGATTTGGAGAAGGCCAAAGAAACTATAGATAACGCCCGCGACACCTTTACACGCGGAAAATAAGTAATCATTATGCTAAAGATTAAGACGAACAAAGGTTATCTGGACTTAGGGGGTGACTTTACCGTACAGATCGACGAGAAATCCCCCGTCATGAACGACCGGGGATCACAAACCGTACCGGTCACGGTTCCCGTCACTGCCAACAATGCAGGGATAACCGGTTTTGCCCACCGGCTCGACATGGGTGTAAAACCGATGAATGAAGATCAGACATGTACGGTATTGGACGGGGTGTATAAACGTACCGGAAAGATAAATATCGTTTCCGCCGGCAGGACGGAAGGAATTACTTTAAATATCGGTTTTGACAATTCGGAAGCCTACAGCGCCTGGAAAGCAAAGAAACTGAACTCGATCACATTACCCAGCATAAGCGGCGGTACCGTTAGCGGTCTTATGTCCTCTATAAACTGGTTCTTCACGGATTCCCATGAAGATTTTGCCATATTTCAAATAGTAGTCAAAAATGATTCCAAGGACGGCACGTATTACCCGCAATACATAAACCGTATCACTTTGGATTCAAACGGTGAATATGCCTTATGCTATCAGGCAAGGACGGAAACACTACTGATAAATGATACCCCGACCGAAACGAGTTTACCGGAAGGGTACGGCGTGGCCCCCTTCTTATACGTGCACCGTGTCCTGGACTTTATATTTTCAGAATTTGGTTATACTATAACCGAAAATCCTTTTAAGACGGACAAGGAACTTTCCAGCCTGGTAATCCTGAACAATGCCGCCGACTGTTGCGTGACGGGTATCCTCAATTATGCCGATTTAATGCCGGATTGTACGATTGAGGACTTTTTAAACGCGCTGTATGTACGTTTCGGACTGGTTTATAATGTCTCTTCCGATACGAAAACGGCCACTTTAAGACTGATCCGGGATATAATGGAAGATGAACCTGCCGTTGATCTGTCCCGGAATCTGACGGCGGAACCCCTTATCAATTATGAAACGGCCCGTCAGATAAAGTTATCGGCCAAAACGTCTTTTACCGGTGCCGCGCCTTCGGTGGAACGGTACGAGGACTATATCAAGGGGAACGAAAAAATGGTTATCCGTGTAAGCCGTTTCGATCCTTCCCAGGCCTCCGTGTGGCTGAACTACGAGAAGACCACCGGCAACTGGTACAAATGGGATTCGGGCAACAAGAAGCATACGTTATCATCATCCAGTTTCTTTAACTGGGACCGGAAGACGGAAAACGTAGAGGACGAGGAGCTGGCGAGCGATGATGAATGCGTGTTTATGGATTTTGCCCCGAACGGCCTTCTTTCCCCGTATTACCTGGCCGGGTATGTGCACCGTTATACCTACCTGAAAACCTCTTCCGATGATGAAGAGGATTCGGAAAAGGAGGAGACGCCGCTTTCCTTCGCTTTCGCTTTTACAAAGGCCGTTACGGAAAGTACGGATTATTCCTTCGGTTCTATTTTACCATACGCTCCGGACGGCGGAGAAATTACGTTAAAAGACGGCAGCAAACATACGATATCGCTTTTATTCCAGTTTGAAGACGGTCTGTTTGCCAAGTTCTGGCAGAAGTATGACGCCGTATTAAGGCACTCTTTTAACCAGGTGGACACAAACACCCTTTTACCGGTTCACCAGCTTATGAAAATGGATGTCTTGACCCCGGTAGCCCTGCGGGGGCAGTACATGCTTCTGGACGGCCTTTCCTATTCGCTTCCTGCGGGTAAACTGGTACCGGTAAACATTACGTTGCGTTCCCTGCGTCTGATCGGTCCCTATAATCTGGATAATGAACAGGGCATTCCCGTGTGGGGCGGTGCTTCCTACGTGTGGGTCGTATATTCTTCCAATTTGCAGAGTGTACAGGCCGGAAGGGTGGAATATTGGGAAGATTATTACCGTTATCACTGGATGTATGCTGTGTACGGTTGCCGTGTATCGAATACGATATATGACGGGTATGTTACGCCGTCAACGGATGAGGATATATTAAAAAATCCGCCCACCGCACAGGATAACATCATAGAAAAAACTTACAAATGTAAGATAGAGGTTGAAATCGAGGTAAACGAGCGTTCCGGCGCGGCCAACTATTTTTGTTACGAAACGGAAGAAGTCGAATACCAGGTAAGGTTTGTCGCATCGAGGGTGCTTAGCTGATCCCGTCCTTTATTCTTCCTTTGATAAACCCAACTTTTGCAGCATGGAAAAGCAGAATAATATCATCCTTGCCCCGTCATCTTCACAGGTGACGGAGCTTTATAAGCTTTGGAGGGAAAACCATGCGGGGCGGCTCTCGGACTTTTACAAGTTCCTGACGTCTCCCACGGATCAGCGTGATCGTTTCCTTTCCGGACTTGAAAATAAGAGTGAGTTTAACGGAATATTCATCGTTAACACCTTTGAATTATGAGTTTGACAGCAAACATTGATCCGACGGAAAACGCCTTTACCGGAAACCCTGTTTATCTTTCGGTAGAAACTACTTCTATGGCGACTTACAATATAATGTATTTCGTGAACTTTGAATTTATGCGTTCCATATTTACCGGTAACGGTAATGGAAGTTTCAAGGTGAATATCGCGGAGGTCCTGGAAACGCTTTTTGTTGATATTCCCCCGTTAACGGACAGTTCCGAGATGTTGATAAGCCTTTCCGATAAACGGTATAACAAGGCGGTCGTCACGATCACCCTTCAAAATGAGGAGGAAGAAACGGCCACTTTGGTTGTTACTGCCTGGCGTGGCGGTATATCCAAACGGGCTTTTAAGAAATTGCATGAAGAAGGTAATAACATCTTTTCTTTGAAGTTCTTGAATGAATCCTGCAATTTCTTCTTTACCACCCGGAGCAATGACTGGCGTATAACGATGCGCGAGACGGAACTTTACCCGCTCTGTTTCATCTATCCGGAGCACGAGCTGAAAATAACGGAACTTCTTACCGGACAAAGCCTTGCAGTACCAGGCACGGCAGGGAATTTCTACGCCTTGAACCTGGAGGCCGTAAGACTTAAATTCTTTACCGATTACGGGGTACTGGCCAACCTTTTTGACGTGTATAGCGGTGAAACGTTCGCTCTCCGGATCGGGATCGAGCAAAGCCCGACGGTCCGCGAGCGTTACCGGCTCCGGTTCCTGAACAGTTACGGGGTTTACGAGGTGTTTTCCCTGGAAGGCGAGGCGAGCGTAACTCCCGGCATGGATGAAGACGAAGACGCTGTTTTCCGGCGTTACGATGAAATTACCGATGATTATTATTCGGATCGCATACGTACGGAGATACAGGAAGCCGTAACGGTTAAGACGGGATTCAAACGCCCGCAGGAAATACGCTTTCTTCTTGACCTGCTTTCCTCCGATGATGTCTACCTGGCAGGTTACGGCCGGGAAGAGATCAAGGTAATTCCTTCGGCGGAAGAGTTTTCTTACCGTGTCCGTCCGGACGCGCCGCAGAACGTGACGTTAAAGCTCACGTTTGCCGAGAAGGAGTCCAACTGGACGGGAGAAATCACGGAAAGCGGCTACCGGAAACCGCGGGTTCATTCCAAAGAGTTCAGTAAACAATTTAATTAATGTATCTATATGGCAACACAGGAGTATATCGATGATCTTATTATAGTCATTGAAACCGCGGAGGACGCGGAAAGCGTTACCAACCAAATGGTGGCGGCGGTTCTTGGCTTCTTGAACGAACACCTGAAACTGGTTTCCCAGGGTAAGGAAATCGAGGCGGAGGAAGCCGCCCGCATTGCCGCCGATGCAGCCTTGCAGAAGGCTATCGACGCCGTTTCTCTACGTATCGACCGGCTTGTCGGCAACAACGCTTCGCAGGCAATCGACAACTTTAACGAAATTCTTGCTTTTCTGGACGGGCTTAAAGACAGTGATTCGCTGGCCGCATTGCTGGCCGATATCAACGCCCGTATCGGCAGCGAAGACGGTTCACAGAGTGAAGACGGTTCCCTTTGGGGAAAGCTGAAAAGTCTGTCCCAGGATATTAGCAGTTGTTCCGAGGACATAAGCACGTTGCAGGCAGACCGTGACGAAATGAAACAGGAGTTGCAGGAAACTGCCGGGCGTCTGTCTTCCACCTTTACCAATGTAAACAACCTCTTGAACGCCGGCAGCGTTTATAGTGATCTGTCGGGGGTGTTTGCAGCATTGAAAACGGCGGGGAAGATTGACGATGTCCGGAAAAACGGCGTGATCCTTTCTTTCCTCACTGCCGACGGCTGGGTGACGAAACAATTTAAAGGCAATCCGGACACGGATTTTGAGAATGTCGAAAAGTGGGAGGATTTCGGCAGCGGCGGTTCAGGCGGCGGGAATACCTATAATGTAACCGGCAGTGTGCCGCTTACGGAAGGTTTCTATACCCTGGCTTCCGCCATTGCCGCGGTACCGGAGAAGTGGCGCGGCCGGGGGCGTGTCATCACCTTTGAAACATCGCTCGGCAAATGGGAGACGTACCAGTTTACCGGAACCGCCCTGGATGCCTGGGACCAGGAGGCGAGCTGGGAAGAGTTCGGCGGCAAAGGAACGGTAAAGAGCGTAACGGTAAACGGCGAGAAGCAGACGCCGGACGCGGCCGGTAATGTGAATGTAAACGTGGATATCCTGGAAGTGGACGAGACTTTGTCCACCGATTCCACCAATCCGGTAGAAAACAAGGTAGTAACCGCCCGTTTTAACGAGGTGGACGCTTCCACGCTGTTTAACGTAAATGCGGAGGTAAGCGAGGATGAAACATCCGTCCGTCTGTCTTTCCAGAACAAAAGCGGCGCGGAAATTACCGCCGTGGATATCCCGGCCGGTTCCGGTGGAGGTTCCGGCGAAACGGTGGCTACTAAAATTGTCTTGAATGCGGCTGTAGATAACGCCATAATCAAGGAAGGCGGAAACGCCCGTCTTACTTATACATACGATCACCAATACACCACGGGGGATGAAAAGGGGGAATCTACCGGGCAAAAGGCGGATATCACCGTTACGATCAGGCGTGGAACAACTACCATGTATTCCCAGACGGTCAGCGATGTTTCCAAAGGCAGTTACGAACTGGACCTTTCAAGTTACTTGCTTGTTGGGAATACCGATATTTACGTAGTGGCAACCACAACCGATCCGACTACCGGCAAGAAACAGACCCGACAGGCGTTTACATCCGTGAAGGTTGTCAGCCTTTCCCTTACCAGCTCTTACAATCTGGCCGGGGCCATAGCCGCAGGCGGTTATACCCTGGCCGACACGATTAATATCCCTTATGCCGTGAGCGGTTCCGGAACAAAGGTCGTCACGCTTTATCTGAACGGCCGGCAACAGAACGCGCACACCATTACAAGATCGGGAACGACAAACGGCAGTTTCAGTTTGTCCCCCTCTTCGCTTGTGACCGGCCGGAATACCGTTCAAATGGTTGCCGAAATGGAGGCTTCCGCCGATCTCGTGTTAAAGTCTGAAAGTATCTATATTGATATTCTGAAATCCGGAGGATCGGCACCGTTCATCGGCACGATGATGAGTTTTCCGGACGGCCGTATTTTTACGGAGGACCATCTTGTTCCGCGCTTGGAAGCGGGGCAGTACGAACAGGTAAAATTTGACTTTGTGGCTTATGATCCTGACGCAACGCCGGCTCAAATGGACGTTTACCGGGACGGGGTGAAAACGCAGTCTGTCAGTGTGGCCCGTACTACGCAGACATATACCAACCGTTTTACGGAGCAGGGCGAGATCACTATGAAATTTAAGACGGGGGCCACGGAATACCCGTTTTATATCGACGTAACGGAAAGCGGGATCGACTTGCAGGAAACTACCGCCGGGCTTGTACTGAAACTTTCGGCAGCCGGGCGGAGCAACAGCGAATCCGATCCGGGAGCCTGGGATTATGGCGACATACATACGACATTTTCTGGTTTCGACTGGAGCAGCAACGGCTGGACGGGTGACGCCCTGAAACTTACGGGAGGCGCGAAGATTGAAATCGGGTACCGGCCGTTCTCCACGGATGCAACCACTACCGGGGCTACCTATGAAATGGAAATTCTTTGTTCGTCGGTAACGGACCGGCAGGGGGTGATACTGGACTGTATGGCCGGCGATATCGGTTTCCAGATGACAACGGAGCAGGCCCTTATGCGTGTTTCCGGCGGTACGGAAGTAAGTACGAAGTTTGCAAGTGATATGAACCTGAAAATGGCCTTTATTGTCGGGGCCAAGGCCGGTAAGCGGTTGCTGGAACTTTATGTAAACGGAATCCGTTGCGGAGCGGTGCAGTATGGGGCTACCGAAGGATTACTGCAGGCGGAACCGGTGAACATCCGTTTGTTCAGTGATACGGCGGATGTGGAGATCAGGAATTTCCGTATTTATAACCGTGCGCTTACGGATGATGAAGAATTGAACAATTACATGGTAGACCGGACTACGTCGGACGAAATGGTCCTGTTATTTGAAAAGAATGATGTTACGGGGGACAACGGTACGGATATCGACATAGACAAGTTACGCGCCCAGGGAAAGGCGGTTATGCGAATTGTCGGCGATGTGAACCTTGTCAACGCCACCAATAACAAGAAATTCGAGGTACCGGTCGATATCTATTTTTATAGCCCGCAGGGTAAGGAGTACGATTTTGTAGCAAGGAATGTCGGTCTAAGAATACAGGGTACATCATCCACCACTTATCCGCGTAAGAATTACCGTCTTTATTTCTTGCGCCTGGAAAAATACGGTACCACGCTGGAAGTTAACGGCGTGGATGTGCCGTCCCTTGAATACAGTTTCAAACCGGGAGCACGGCCGATCAGTATATTCTGTTTGAAAGCGGACTTTTCCGATTCTTCCGGTACACATAATACCGGTGCGGTGCGTATTGTGAACGACGTTTGGAAGAGGTGCGGGTGGCTGACACCGCCGCAGGCTGCATATAAGGGGGAATATGACGTACGTATAGGCGTGGACGGTTTCCCTATGGACCTGTTTTATGACAACGACGGCACCGGTGCGAATACTTATCTGGGAAAATACAATTTCAATAATGAGAAGTCGGAAAGTGCGATC
Organism: Bacteroides sp. 1_1_30; assembly: GCF_020982715.1. Taxonomy (NCBI): domain Bacteria; kingdom Pseudomonadati; phylum Bacteroidota; class Bacteroidia; order Bacteroidales; family Bacteroidaceae; genus Bacteroides; species Bacteroides sp. 1_1_30. The sequence goes on along the minus strand of NZ_JAJKHN010000031.1, from coordinate 35,108 downwards.
ATTTACGGTTTTGAAGGAATTGAAGGATTCAACGACGAAGCGGCCCTGAACGGGCAGCGTAACAAATGTATCTGTCTGGAGTTCCTGAACAACTCCGAGGCCCTTTGTCTGTTCGGGACTACCGACATGTCTTCTTTTGATGATGCGCTGGAATTTCGTTTCAAGGCGGACACTACCTGGGCGGATGCACACGAGGACGACAAGGCGGCAGTTACAAGGCTTTGGAACTGGATCGATTCATGTAAGGATGATCCCGCCAAGTTCCTGGCGGAATATAACCAGTATTTCGGTAATGACAGCCCGTTTGCATGGTATCTGATTACCGATTACTTTATGGCTGTGGATAACCGGGCAAAAAACATGATGCTGGCGACTTGGGACTCTCTGATCTGGTATTTCCTTCCTTACGATATGGACACGCTGTTCGGTGTGCGTAATGATTCGGTACTGAAATACGAATATACCATTACCCACGAAAGTTTTGACGATAGTATCGGTAGTTATGCTTTTGCCGGCCATGATTCCGTTTTATGGGAACTGGTACGGTCTTGTCCGGACAAATTGCGTGAAGTGGCGGAAACCTTGCGTAGCAATATGAGCCTTGAATATGTCCTGCAAGTATTTAACGAGGAACAAATGGGCAACTGGTGCGAGCGGATTTATAACAAGGATTCGGAATATAAATATATCCTTCCGCTTACCGAAGGGGTGACAACCGGCAGCGGAACCAGTTATTATAATTATCTGTATGCCTTGCAGGGAAGCCGTTACGCGCACCGTACTTATACCATTCAGAACCGTTTCGCCCTTCTGGATAGTCAATACGTGGCCGGTACTTATCGTCGTGACAGCTTCGCGGCTTATTTCGGGTATAAGTTCGGCAGCGATAACCGGAAAATTCGGATTACGGCCTCCGAACGGTATTATTACGGGTACGGTTACACGTCCGGAACACCGCACCAAAGCGCGGTACTTGCAGAAACGGCCGGGGCTGTGGTGGAACTGACAATGGACACGGATTTAATAGTAAACGATCCGCAATATTTCTACGGTGCAAGCCGTATTCGCGGGCTTGATCTGACGGATGTAGCCCACGCCATTGTCGGCACGTTGAACCTGAACAACTGTACGGCCTTGCGTGAACTGAATGTTAGCTGTGAGGCCGGACAGATGACACTTAACGCCCTTCTGGTGGGTAATTGCCGTAACCTTCGACAACTCGACATATCCGGGCTTAAATCCTCTTCCTTTACCGGTATGGACCTTTCAAGCAACACCAAACTTGAAACCTTCCTGGCCGGTGATACATCCCTTACCGGTGTGACATTCGCCGGCGGTGCGCCTCTGGCCGTTTGCGTCCTTCCCGCAACTTTGCAGACGCTGGAGCTCCGGTACCTGAACAAACTGACCAATGCAGGGCTGCAGCTGGAAAGCACGGCAAATATCACGCGCCTTGTGATTGATAACTGTAGCCTGATCGACTGGAACACGTTGTTACAGCAATGCAGCGCGACCAGCTATCTACGAATTACCGGTATAGATATGGACGGGGACGGAAGTTTGCTTCGCGGGCTTATGACAATGGGCGGTGTTGATGAAGACGGGGGAAACGTGCAGACGTGCCGCCTGGTGGGTACGTACCGGCTGACCCAGTCCATGTCGGACGAAGAGTACGCCGCCACCTGTGCGCACTTCCCGGAACTGAATATCATTCAGCCGCAGTTTGTCTGCATAAAAATAGACCAGACGGTAGAGGACGGGGAAAAGATTACAAACCTGGATAACTCTACCGGATATGACTATAATACGGAATTTACCCCGTCTTCCCATATCCTGGAGGTGTTGGCGAAAAGACATTGCGTTCTGGCCAAAAAGACGGCGGAGGGTGAAATGACCTGTTATCCGCTTCATGATGAGAGCCGGAACAAATACGCCGACAGTGACAGCGTGGAGAACGCCACGGATGCAGTATTAACCGGATCGGAAGGCGAAGTTTACGTATATGAGCCTCATTACTGGTACAAGGGAGTAACGGACGTGCTGAACCAATGTCTGTACGGTTTTATTTCAAGCAATGAGGATGCGCCGGCAGCGGCAGGGTACACCAGTGTAAAACTTACCCGCGAAGAGCTGGAGGTAACGGAAGGGATCGGGATTCGTAAGAATACGGATTACACGACCCTTGAAGAGGCGAAGAATGAATACGAATCCGGATCGTTCGCCCTGGTGGACGTGCGGGATTACAAGCAGGTCCGTTTCCCCGGTCTGGCTTCCACTCTTTACGGGGCTGCATTTATAGATGATACGGGCAAAATAGTAAGTCGGGTAAGCGTTTCAAACGCGAACGGTTTTATTAATGGTATGTACCTGTTTTGTGCTGTTCCCGCAGGGGCTACTTTCCTGGCCTTTACTTTCCTTAATTCGGCGGCCTTCGATTTCGTTTTACTCACAACGTCGGAAAGTGTGGAAGCGATCGAGCCGGACTGGGTAGAGCATACGGAATGCCTGGGCGGTGCTTATGAAGCTTACTTGATTGATGATGTATTGCGTTCTGTCAGTGGTGTTTCAAGTGTAGGAACCATTTCACAGAGCCAGGCAATCAAATACGCCCAGAACAGGGGCAAAGGTTTCCAGCTGTTCGACTGGGAGATGCACAAGGATGTGGGTAATCTGCATTTCTTTAAATACGGTAATACCGATTCGCAGGGAGTTTGCGGATATGGAACAAGTAATTACCAAAAAGTGACGGGCCTTACAAATGCACTGGGGATGCGTGATACGGTTTCTTATTATAAGGAAAAAGGCGGTTCCAATCCACAGGCGGAAGGTGCTTACCGGGACGGTGTAAATTATCAGTCCGTCAATGTACTGGGATATGAAAATTTCCAGGGAAATAAGGCGGAATGGTTGCAGTATGTCACGGTAAACAAGACGGCAGCGGACGGAAGGTGGTTTATTACCATGCCGGACGGAACGGAACGCGTTGTACAGGGAATTACTGTTTATAATGCGGATATTTATCCTACCCACATGGTTTGGGGCCGGTATATGGATTTGATTGCAGCCAAAGAAGGCGGTTCCACTTCTTCACATTGGTTCGACAGGTTCTATGTGGGTACCGGGCTTTCTCGTGTGGTGTATCGGTCGAGCTACAGCGCGAGCGCGTTGGGCGGTGTTTCGTTTGCGTTCGCGAGTAACGATTCATCGTACGCGTATGCGAGCATCGGCGTTCGGCTTGCCTTCAGGGGCATAATACGCTGGGCGGGCAGCGTCGCGGCCTTTAAAGCCATAAATCAGGCTGATTAAGATAAAAAAAACAACGTAAAACGTTGTGCGGGTAGCGCAGGCGTCCGGAAGTAAGACGGGTGCCGGTGCTTCCTGAAAGTACAAAGGCGGATTTCCTCATATACACTCGTGTGGTGTATCGGTCGAACAACAACGCGAACGCGTTAGGCGGTGTTTCGTATGCGAACGCGAATAACGATTCATCGAACACGAATGCGAACATCGGCGTTCGGCTTGCAAACAATTAGGATAAAGAAAAAGCGCATAAGCCTTAAAAATTGGCGTACAACAGTGGGGACGTGTCCCCGGCGTGGAGCCAAGAGGAATGAGCCTCGCCAACAGCAGCCGTTTACGGCTGGAAAGGGGAAAAATAAAGCGCAGGGCAATGGGGTTTGGTAGGAACTTTTTTCGAAGAAGCCCGGCCCGGGGAATTGAAGGCTAATTTATTATCATGTGGAGAGAAGATAATATTATAGAAGAGATTGTCGAGGACTCCAATATAGAGGACGCCATAAAAACGGTATTGCGTAAAAGAAGACGAAAGCGCAGCTTTGCCGGGCGTAGAATACTGGCGGATGTCCCGAAGGCAGTAGAGAGGATCAGGAAACGGATCAGGAGCGGGCGGTTCAAGCTCGGAGGATATCGGGAAATGACCGTAGACGACGGGCCGAAGGTAAGGATCGTACAAGCGGTTTCCCTGGAGGACAGGATCGTTCTTAACGCTGTTATGAATGTGGTGGACCGGCATTTGAAAGTACGTTTTATCCGGACTACTTCCGCATCCATTAAAAACAGGGGAACGCATGACCTTTTACAGTATATCGTTAAAGATATAAAGGATGATCCCGAAGGAACCCTGTTCGGGTACCAGTTCGATATAACGAAATTCTATGAGAGCGTAGACCAGGACGTTTTGCTGGATGCAGTGAAAAGGATGTTCAAGGATAAAATATTGATCGGAATCCTGGAAGAGTGCATCCGCATGATGCCTAAAGGCGTAAGTATCGGGCTAAGATCATCACAGGGGCTTTGTAATTTGCTTCTATCCATTTACCTGGATCACCGGTTAAAGGATCAGGAGGCGGTAGCACATTATTACCGGTATTGTGACGATGGTCTGGTGCTTTCCGGTAGTAAGAAATACCTTTGGAAGGTTAGGGATATCATTCATGAACAGACCCGGAAAGCTCGCCTGGAGATTAAAAGCAATGATACCGTTTTCCCGATCACCGAAGGTATCGACTTTCTGGGATATGTAACCCGCCCGGATCATGTACGGTTAAGGAAGCGTAACAAACAAAAGTTCGCCCGCAAGATGCACAAGATTAAAAGCAAGAAACGTAGGCAGGAGTTAACCGCTTCATTTTACGGGCTTACGAAACATGCCGATTGCAAGAACTTATTTTATAAACTAACAGGAAAGAAAATGAAAAAATTAAAAGATTTGGGCTACAAGTACAAGCCTAAAGACGGACGGAAACGATTTACCGGGACAAGGATCAAGTCGCCCGAACTGATGAACAAAGATGTGATCGTACTTGATTATGAAAAGGATGTGCCGACGAAAAACGGAAACCGGACTGTTATAAAGCTGGAACTCGACGGCAAGGAGAGAAAGTATTTTACCAGCCTGGAGGAAACACTTTTCATTTGTGAATCAGCGGCAAAAGACGGAGAACTGCCTTTTGAAGCACATTGCGAAGGTGAAGTAAGTGAAAAAGGATTGATAATTATACATTTTACTTGAAATGATACGAATTTATGCAGACAGCAAGGCGGAACCGGTAAGATGTACCAACCGCCGCCGGGGAATCTGGCGTATTACGTGGGATTACCAGGAAACAGAGACACCCGAAGGAGTGCAACGTAGTTACATGGAAGAGACGTTCGATCATCTACCCGCACTGGCAGAAATCAAGGCGGTTATTAATGAATGGTATAACCGGAAGATAACCGACACGATCGAAAGCGGGTACGTATGGAACGGCCTGAAAGTCTGGCTTTCCATGGAGAACCAGATGAATTATAAGACGGCGTACGATCTTGCCTTGCAGACAGGCGGGGAAAACCTTCCTGTTACTTTCAAGCTCGGGGAAGAAGACAACCCGACGTTTTACGAGTTTGCAAGTATGCAGCAACTACAAGAGTTTTACACCGGTGCCGTGAAACATATACAGGAGACACAAAAGGAAGGCTGGGCACTTAAAAAGGCGATAGACTGGAGCGTTTATACGTTGGAGTAGAAAAGTGAAGGGGGAAGCAGGAAACACGTTTCCCCCTCACTTTTGGGGTTATAACATATCATCAAAGGCGTGTATTCCCACTTCGCGTTCATCCTCCAGAACATGTGCGTAAACCATTGTCATAGTTATAGAACTATGTCCCAAAAGGTGGGATAGTGTTACGATATCATGTGTTTTCTTATAATACAGGGTAGCGAATGTATGCCGGCCGGTTTTTGAACTGATATCCTTTGTTATTCCTACTTTACCGGCTATAGTTTTCAGTACCCGGTTTATATCCTGATCCGTGGGAAGGTTCATAAACAGGTTGCCTTTTGTACGTCCGGCCCGATAATATTCATAGATATAACGTGCCGGGTCCGATAAAGGTACAGTTACCGGTATTTTGGTCTTGCCTCGTGTGTAGTGTAGTTCATTCCCTATGAACTGGTTTATCTGCAATGCTTTTGCATCGCCTATATGCAAAGAAGTAAAACAAAGAAACAGAAAAAAACGGAGTACGTTCTGGGTACATTCTTCCAAGCGGCCGGACCGGTACAAAGCGGTCAGGCGGAGGAGTTCTTCTTCCGTCAGGTATATAACTTCACTTTTGGGGCGACGTATCTTTATGGCCGCGAACGGGTCATGGTCCATATAACCGCCACGTATGGCGGCACCTACATATATTTTGATAGTAGCCATGTTACGCCATGCCGTAGAATCCATGTTACCTATTTTGCGAAGATATGCAAAGAAAGACAGGAGAAATTCGTGGGTAATCTCTGAAAATACAAGGCCGGGTGCGAATGTTTCCAGTTTCTTGATGATAGAAACGTGATGTTTCCAGGTACCGAAAGAAATAGTTTTGCTAATTTGTTTGAGGTAAACCCGTGCAAAATCAAAGAAGGTACCAAAATCGGAGGGATTGTTATACTGGCGGAAGAAACTTTCTTTTGTCAGCGTCTCATTTTTAAGACGGGCACGGACAAATATATCGCTTACTCGTGAACGGATATTGGAGATGATTAAATTTTTATCCTTACTTTCTTTGTCCCGGCCTTTTATCACTTCGTTTTGCTCATCCCATTCTTTAGAGGTGACACTTAACCTTACCGCGATTCTTATTTTCTCGCGGTTGATATAAAATTCCACATACAGGGGGAGCCGGTCGGTTTTGCCTTTTTTGCCTTGTCTTACAACTCTTATTGCCGTCATTTTTATATGCCTATTTTATGCCTGTAGAGGGGATATGCCTACAAATATGCCTACACAGGCAGGTTATTAAAAGTTAAACGGGGCGAAAGTAAAACGTTTAATATCAGCTATTTAAAAGAAAAATCCGATAACATTTAACTGTTACCGGATGTTAATAGTGATTCCGAAGCGATTCGAACGCTTGACCCACGCCTTAGAAGGGCGTTGCTCTATCCAGCTGAGCTACGGAACCAGCCTTATTTGCGGATGCAAAGGTAGTGCTTTTTATGAAAATTCAAAAACTTTCCGGCACTTTTTTATTCATATTTTTCTTTATGGCTATGAATCAGTAATTTATAAAAGAGAAATATTTTGTTTAGTTATATGGTTTGGGATGAATAAATAGGAAAACGTCATTTTTACGAAGAATAACGAAAGTTATATAGGTTTCAAAAAGGTCAAAAAAATAAAATACGGTTGTGTTTTTCTATTATAACTTCTACTTTTGGACGATAAACAACTAAAAAACACATAAAGTTATGAAGAAATTGATTTTTTTATTTGCATTTTGTATTGTAGTGACTAATGTTTTTGCACAAACCGCCCCAGAGCAATTGAAAAAAGAAGGAAATGATGCATTTAATGCTAAAAATTATCCAGTAGCGTATGCGAAGTTCAGCGAATATCTGAAACAGACTAATAATCAAGATTCTGCAACAGCTTACTATTGTGGTATAGCAGCAGACGAAGTGAAAAAGTATGCGGAAGCCGTGACCTTTTTCGATATTGCTATTCAGAAAAAATTTAATATAGGAAATGCGTATGCTCGTAAAGCTTTGGCTTTAGATGCACAAAAGAAGACTGCTGAATATGTAGCTACATTAGAAGAAGGGCTGAAAGTCGATCCTAAGAATAAGACAATGGTGAAGAATTATGGTCTTCATTATTTGAAAGCAGGACTTGCAGCACAGAAAGCTGGAAAAGCAGAAGAAGCAGAAGATTGTTTCAAGAAAGTAATTCCGTTGGATCACAAGCAGTATAAAACAAATGCATTGTACAGTTTAGGAGTTTTGTGTTATAATGACGGAGCTAATATCCTGAAGAAAGCTGCTCCTTTAGCAAATTCAGACGCAGACAAATATGCTGCAGAAAAAGCAAAAGCGGATGGAAGATTTAAAGAAGCATTAGACTATTTGGAAGAGGCTGCTAAGATCTCTCCGGAAAATGAAAATGTGAAAAAGATGCTTCCTCAAGTGAAAGCTGTTATGAAGTAATTTGACCAATCTTGTAAATGATAGAGGGTTGCCGGTATGATACGTCGGGCAACCCTTTTTTATTGCTATCTTTTTCTAATCTATACTTTTTGTGTACATTTGCCGTTCCTAAACGCTGAAATATTTTATGCACTTATATAATAAGGAACAGGCCATCAAACGGATGAATCAGTTTGGACAACACCATCGTCCTTTTGTTTTTATTATCAATTATCTGCAGGATGCATCTTATATAGAAGAGGTTGCTGCTGTTGATTCTACTGAACTTTTGTATAATTTGAATGGATTTACCAATCAAGCTACGTCAACTGAAAAGTATACACCTTCTTTTTCTGCTAAACCAGCGAACTCTATCCATTGGCAGCCTTCTGCAGAATCTTTCTATTCCTATCAACGCTCGTTTAATATTGTCCGACAGAATATCTTGGCTGGAAATAGTTTTCTCACAAATCTGACTTGTCGCACTCCGGTAGATACCAATCTCACTCTGAAAGATATTTATTATCACTCTAAAGCGATTTATAAGCTATGGGTTAAAGACACTTTTACTGTTTTTTCTCCAGAAATATTTGTGAGAATTCATCAGGGAAAAATTAGCTCATACCCGATGAAAGGGACTATTGACGCTTCCATTCCTTCTGCTGCCCAATTATTGATGAACGATCCTAAAGAGGCGGCAGAACACGCTACTATCGTAGACTTGATTCGTAATGATTTAAGCATGGTTGCCAATCAAGTGTCCGTTTCCCGGTATCGGTATATCGATACATTGCAGACTAATCAGGGGGCGATTCTTCAGACAAGCTCTGAAATCCAAGGCATATTGCCGGAAAACTATCCGGAACATTTGGGAGAACTTATTTTCCGACTTTTGCCAGCCGGTTCCATTACCGGTGCCCCCAAGAAAAAAACGATGCAGATTATTCGGGAAGCTGAAACTTACGACAGAGGATTTTATACAGGAATTATGGGCTATTCGGATGGAATTAATCTGGATAGTGCCGTTATGATACGTTTTGTAGAACAGGAAGGAGAAAAAATGTATTTTAAAAGCGGAGGTGGAATCACCTGTCAGAGCGATGCGGAAAGTGAGTATAACGAAATGAAACAAAAAATATATGTACCCATTTATTGAGACTATCCGGATAGAGGATGGACAGATTTATAATCTTGATTATCACACAGAGCGTTTCAATAGAACCCGTTCAGTCTTTTGGAAAGATACTGTTCCGCTTGATTTGCGTGAGTATATATCGCCACCAGTTTTAAACGGGATTCATAAATGCCGGATTGTGTATGGAAAAGAAGTAGAAGAAGTCACGTATGCTCCTTATCAGATGCGGAAAGTGTCCTCTTTGCATCTGATAGAATCCGATACCATTAATTACACTTACAAAAGCACACATCGGGAAGAACTGAACGCTTTGTATGCCCAAAGAGGAATGGCAGATGACATTTTAATCGTGAAAGACGGCTATCTGACAGATACTTCTATTGCCAATATCGCCCTCTACGATGGGCACACATGGTTTACTCCGGCTCATCCGTTACTCCAGGGAACGAAGCGGGCGGAACTTCTGAATAAGCAATTCATTGTTGAGAAAGACATCGCGCAAGTACATTTAAACGACTATTCACATATCATGTTATTCAACGCCATGATTGACTGGGAACGTATTGTATTGCCTATAAATGAGAAACATTTCATTCTATAAACGATAATTAACTGAAATATACAGAGCATTGCTGAACAAATGTCACTTTTGTACTGTTATATTTATGTGTTTTTCATAGTATTAGATATAAGATTAATTAAAGAGATTGTACTCCACTTGTGAAAGCTAAAGTACGTCAGAGACAGAAGAGTCTGTTTTTTTGATAAATGTGTTAAAGCATCGGTTTTACCAGGCCGATGCTTTTTTTATGTCCTTTTACCCCCTTTTGTAGTTTATATGAAATAAAATTTGTACGTTTGTAGAGTAATAATAGAAAATGATAAAGATGAACATACCCGTTATCTTTCAGTTTTTAAAAGATCTTTCCGCGAATAATAATCGTGAGTGGTTTAATGAGCACAAGGCAGAATATGAAACAGCCCGTGCCGAGTTCGACAACTTTTTGGCAACAGTGATTGCCCGTATTTCCCTGTTTGATGAAACTATCCGGGGAATTCAACCCAAAGACTGTACTTATCGCATTTACCGGGATACCCGCTTCTCTGCGGATAAAACACCTTATAAAATACATTTCGGCGGCTATATCAATGCCAAAGGAAAGAAATCCGACCATTGTGGATATTATGTCCACTTGCAGCCGGATGGTTCGATGCTTGCCGGAGGAAGCTTGTGTCTGCCTTCCAATATCCTGAAAGCAGTGCGTCAGTCTATTTATGACAATATCGAAGAATTTGTTGCGATCGTAGAAGATCCGGAGTTTAAGAAATACTTTCCGGTGATAGGGGAGGATTTTCTGAAAACAGCTCCGAAAGGCTTCCCGAAAGACTTCAAGTATGTCGATTATTTGAAATGTAAAGAGTATGTTTGCTCTTATAATGTTCCTGATGACTTCTTTACCCGGCCGGATATGTTGGAACAGATGGACAAAGCGTTCCGCCAGTTCAAGCGGTTTGCTGATTTTATAAATTATACGATTGATGATTTTGAATAAATAATGCCTGGAATATAAACTTTAAAATTTAACTTATATGGTAGTAGATACTTTAGAAAATCTGGAGAAATATGCGTCTTTAAATCCTTTGTTTGCACAAGCCATTGACTTCTTGAAGTCTCATGACCTCCAAGCCATGGAAATTGGTAAGACAGAACTGAAAGGGAAAGATCTGTTCGTGAATATCGCACAAACCAAGCCTAAAACAAAAGAGGAAGCCAAACTGGAAACTCATAACGAATTTATTGACATTCAAATCCCGTTGTCGGGAACAGAAATTATGGGGTATACCGCTGCTAAAGATTGTGTTCCGGCAGATGCACCTTATAACGCAGAAAAAGACATTACTTTCTTTGAAGGATTGGCAGAAACATACGTTACCGTAAAACCGGGAATGTTTGCTATCTTCTTCCCGCAAGACGGTCATGCTCCCGGCATCACTCCGGATGGTGTGAAAAAAGTAATCGTAAAAGTAAAAGCATAATCCTAATTCAATTCTGATATGGAAAAGACACTTAATCTCATAAAAAATGATCCCTGGCTGGAACCTTTTGCCGGTGCTATCACCGGGCGTCATCAGCATGTATTAGACAAGGAAGCTGAATTGACGAATAAAGGCAAACAAACCCTTTCAGATTTTGCATCGGGGTATCTTTATTTTGGATTGCATCGCACCGATAAGGGATGGACTTTCCGTGAATGGGCGCCCAATGCTACTCATATTTATATGGTGGGTACATTTAATAATTGGGAGGAAAAAGCAGCCTATAAGCTGAAAAAACTAAAGAATGGCAATTGGGAAATTAACCTGCCGGCGGATGCCATTCATCATGGCGATCTCTACAAATTGAATGTATACTGGGAAGGCGGACAAGGCGAGCGTATTCCTGCATGGGCTACTCGTGTGGTGCAGGATGAACAGACCAAGATATTCAGTGCACAAGTCTGGGCTCCGGAGAAACCCTATAAATTCAAAAAGAAAACATTTAAGCCCGACACGAATCCACTGTTGATTTATGAATGTCATATCGGAATGGCACAACGGGAGGAAAAAGTGGGCACTTATAACGAATTCCGCGAGAAAATACTTCCCCGTATCGCTGAAGAAGGGTATAACTGTATCCAGATTATGGCCATTCAGGAACATCCTTATTATGGAAGTTTCGGCTATCATGTATCCAGCTTTTTTGCTGCCTCTTCCCGTTTTGGTACTCCCGACGAATTGAAAGCATTGATCGATGCCGCTCATGAGATGGGAATTGCTGTGATTATGGACATTGTTCATTCACATGCAGTGAAGAATGAAGTAGAAGGATTAGGAAACTTTGCCGGTGATCCGAATCAGTATTTCTATCCGGGCGTTCGTCGCGAACATCCGGCTTGGGATTCTCTATGCTTCGATTATGGCAAGAACGAAGTGATTCACTTCCTGTTGTCTAACTGCAAGTACTGGTTGGAAGAATATAAATTTGACGGCTTCCGTTTTGACGGAGTCACTTCTATGCTATATTATAGTCACGGTTTGGGTGAAGCCTTCTGTAACTATGGAGATTATTTCAACGGTCATCAGGATGATAATGCGATTTGTTACCTGACATTGGCTAATGAAGTGATTCATCAGGTAAATCCGAAAGCGATAACCATTGCGGAAGAAGTTTCCGGTATGCCGGGGCTGGCTGCAAAAATAGAAGATGGCGGTTACGGCTTCGATTATCGTATGGCCATGAACATTCCGGACTATTGGATCAAGACAATCAAAGAAAAGATTGATGAAGACTGGAAACCTTCCAGCATGTTCTGGGAAGTAACCAACCGTCGTCAGGATGAAAAGACCATTTCGTATGCAGAAAGCCACGACCAGGCATTAGTGGGAGACAAGACAATTATCTTCCGTCTGATTGATGCTGATATGTACTGGCACATGCAAAAGGGAGATGAAAATTATGTTGTCAACCGTGGTATCGCTTTGCACAAAATGATTCGTTTATTGACCTCTTCAACCATTAACGGAGGTTATCTGAACTTCATGGGAAATGAATTCGGTCATCCCGAATGGATTGACTTCCCGCGTGAAGGTAACGGATGGTCATGTAAATATGCCCGTCGCCAATGGGATTTGGTAGACAACAAGAATCTGACCTATCATTATATGGGTGATTTTGATAAGAATATGCTGAAAGTTCTGAAGAGCGTGAAAAACTTTCAAACGACACCTGTTCAGGAAATATGGCATAATGATGGCGATCAGGTATTGGCATACGGCCGTAAAGACCTTATATTTGTCTTTAACTTTAATCCGAAACAGTCATTTACCGACTATGGATTCCTGGTAACTCCGGGAGCTTATGAAGTAATATTGAATACGGACGACGTTGCATTTGGAGGAAACGGTTTGGCAGATGATTCTGTAGTGCACTTTACTATTGCCGATCCGCTGTACAGTAAGGAAAAGAAAGAGTGGTTGAAACTCTACATTCCTGCCCGTACCGCCGTAGTGCTTAGAAAGAAGAAATAATTTTATCTTTAAATAAGAAGCCCCTGCAACTATCATTGTATATCTGCAGGGGTTTTCTCGTATATTGCGCTATTGAATGATTTAGTTCTAGTTTACCAAAAAGGTACTTGGGCCGAGAATATCATACATATCACTCACATTGCGTGTTTTCAGTAATACTCCTTGTGGAGTATAGAATAACTGATATTTGATGTCAACGTTATCTTGGCCTACTTTAATTACAATAATAGCTTGCCATTTGGGAAACTCTACCATTGTCACATTATCTACCACCCAACTAGCGTATGGCCCGGATACAAAAGCATTATAGACTGCCGGTGACAGACGATCAAGGCTAACAAGGTCAGTCTGTGTCATCACCCATTGCCCCCGGACGTTAAACCACACATTTTTAGTAAATCCGTTCATTACAAAATTGGCGCAATAATATCCGTCATCTTGTGACCAGGCAATGCCGTTTGCTTTGGGATACATTTTCTTGAAAGTTGCCTGTACATTGCCGGGAGGGGTATCTCCAAAAACAGATGTAGATAATAGCCAAAACAGTGTGATCGCACAAATCATAAATTTCTTCATAAGCTTTGAGTTTAGAGAATTAGTTATAACTAAACAGCCTTTGAGAATATTTGTTTGAGCGATGTACATAAAATAATCCTCCGGGCATTATATAAGTGAAATGCCCGGAGGATAAGGAGTATGCGGTTCTTATCTTACTCTTTTTACTTAAAAAGTAATCTTTAAAATTTTTCCGTTATAACCTCCGACCGAAACATCTGTCGGTTTATAAGGTAATAAGCAGATTTCTTCTTTAGCACCGGTCATCAAATCAATGGCCTGATAAGACTCCATTTGAGGAATCTGCAAAAAGTCGAAGGCATGTGAAGGTACGTTGATGGCAACATCTACCAGTTGACTGTCGAAATTAATAACGAAAAACAGAATCTCGTTTTTGTATTTCCGCATAAAAGTATATTGTTTATGCTCATTGAAACGCCATCCGTTTATATTGGCATACATCAAGTCAAAGAATACCCCCTTTTTGATTGCCTGCTCTTCGTTGCAAAGCGTCAGTACTTTTTGATAGATAGAGTAGAGGTGCTTATGTTCTTCAGTAAGCATTTTTCCGTCAAACTTTCCTCCGTTACGCCAACGACGTATAGTATCTACGCTCCAATAATCGAATATGGTAGTCCGTCCGTCTCTTCCGCTGAATCCTTCGCTATCCATGCCCAGCTCTCCGAACTCCTGACCGAAATAGATCATCATAGGATTGGTGTTCATACATGCAGAAACAATTAGTGCGGGAATCCCTTTACGCGGATTACCGGCAAAGAAATCAGATGCGATACGTTGCTCATCGTGGTTCTCCAGGAAGTTGAGCATTTTTTTCTCTATTCCATTCAGGCTTTGCCAGCAATGAGTGATTGCAGTGGCAGATTCATATCCGCAGGCTACATTTCGTAATGTATCATACAATCCTACCTTATCATATAGATAATCAAACTTACCACGGAACAGATAGTTACGATATTCGCTGGGATTATAGACTTCTGCGATGAAAAGTATTTCAGGATAAACCTCTTTAACTTGAGGAATAGCCCATTCCCAAAATTCAACGGGAACCATTTCTGCCATGTCACAACGGAAACCGTCAATGTGCTTTGACGCCCAGAAAAGAAGAATGTCCAGCATCTTTATCCAAGTGTCCGGAGTTGGGGAGAAGTGGCAGGTACCGCCATTCTGATAATCCACTCCATAGTTTAATTTCACCGTTTCATACCAGTCGGTGATATTAGGCGTAGCATCAAAACGATTGTTACCGGTAGCTTTAGCCGGAAATTCCCGGTAAGGCTCTGCTGCACCGTCTTTCATATCGAACTGGGCACGAAGTTCCGCTTGCGGGATATAATAGAAATTATTGTATGGACTGAAAGATTGACTGGGGTCATCGTTAGCCCCCAATTCCGTCGTACCGTCGGGCTGTGCGTCCGAATGGTACTGGCGTGCTACGTGATTAGGTACAAAATCTATAATCACTTTCAAACCTGTGCGATGTGTACGGTGTACCAGGTTCTCAAATTCTTTCATACGTCCCTGTACATCGTTGGCCAGGTCAGGATCTACATCATAATAATCCTTGATGGCATAGGGAGAGCCAGCTTTTCCTTTCACAATGGCAGGATGATCCGGACTGATGTTATAACGGCGATAATCCGCTTGAGTGGCATGTTCGATGATGCCTGTATACCATATATGTGTAGTACCTAATTTTTTGATTTCACCAAGTGCCTTGAGCGTGAAATCAGCCATTTTTCCACACCCGTTGGTGGTAATGTCTCCATTGTAGACACAGTGGTTGTTGTTATTTCCAAACAGACGGGTGAACACTTGATAGATAATTATTTTATTTTCGTCATTCATATAGAGTAGATTATTAATATTCGTATTCATTCTTTTTTCCGATGGATAGGAGGTTACTTCCATATTTTCCCTTTTTCTTCCAACAGTTGATTAAGCACTTCATTGGCTGTATTATATCCCTGTCCGAAGATTTCTTCTGCTTTCTCCAGTTCGGTATTGCTATATCCGTATAAATTGTATGGTTCGATTAATAAATCACACTTTTCCCTTTCTGGAAAAGTATTGGCGCGGAACATAAAATGGAATGAACGCATAGCAATACTTACAATATTCATTTTGTAGTCCTCTGCCATGATGGGGCTTACGTTGACAGCCACCACCTTGTCGCACACTCTACGCAGGGTAGAGACAGGAAGATTCATCATCAATCCTCCGTCTACATAGTTAGTGCCATCTATATTGACTGGTGCGAACATAACAGGCATACAACAAGAAGCTGCGACCCGTTCAGCAATACTGCCGCGGTGAAAATGAACCATGCGTCCATGATCGAGGTCGGTTGCTGTGATAATCAGAGGAAGTTGTAAATCTTCCAAGTTTTTGGCTTTTACGTTGGTTCGGAGAAAGTCTATAAATTCACAAAGGTCAAATAATCCTTTTTTAGGAATTACCAGTTTGGTTAAATCCTGGAATTTATGTCCGGAGAAATAATCAAGAACTTTGTGGGGTTCGTTGCCATCTGCATAAAAGACACCGGCAAGTGCTCCTGCGCTTACTCCGGAGATGATTTCCGGTTTAATATCATGCTCTAAAAGAGCTTGCATAACTCCCAGATGGGCAAATCCTTTAATAAATCCTCCGCTTAGTGCATAGCCAATCTGATATTTCCGGCTATTCCTGTTATTTGTGAATACCTCCATGAGTTGCTTTCTTTAGTTCGCCACGAATTTAGTGAATTTATTGAAAGTAGGAGGAATATAATGAATAGTTTTTTTAAGAGAACGTTATAAGTAGTTTTTTGTTATCCATAGAACACAATAAATGCGGATAACATGGAACTTTAATTGCGTAAGTATAAAGTTTTGTTATCCGCATTTAAATATATCACAATAGAGCACAAATATACGGATGGAATCTTTACACCAGCACTGGGGGCTGATTAGAATCCGAAATCGTCTATCTCCACTTTATGTTCTTCGTTTTCTTTAAAAGGTTTTGCTTCTTTTTGCACTGGATTTCCTTCGATATAGATAGCGCGGAATGGACGGGCAGGACAAACATATTCGCATCCTCCACAACCTACGCATATTTCTTTGTTTACATGAGGGATCGTTAATCCGTCTTTATATGGTACCATTGCCACAGCCTGTGTAGGACAGTGCTCGGAACACGCTCCGCAACTGGTTCCATCAGTATAAACGATGCAATTTTCCTCGATAAAAACAACATATCCCATTTGTGTAAGATGTTTTTGCTCTACACTTATGGGAAGAATTGCTCCATTGGGACAAACGTCTCCGCAAACAGTACAGTCAAAATTACAAAATCCTTTCTCAAAACTGACGGTCGGCTGCATTATGCCTGCCAAACCATACTCCATAAAAGCAGGTTGCAGAACATGAGAGGGGCATTTGCTGACACAAAGATGACAGGATGTACATTGCTGTTGAAAGTGTTCCCGACTGATAGATCCCGGAGGAGTGATTGGATTCTCTTTTTTGTATGCCTTTTTGCCTTCCAGTCTTGCAACGGATTCTTTGGCTTGGGACAGGAGTTTGGGTGCAGCCCCGGCAGTAACAAGACCGGTAACCAAAAAGCGGCGTTTGGATGAATCCGTGTCCGGTGATGATGGCACAGGGGCTTCTACGTTTGCTTGTTGTTTCTTTAAAGAAGGGTTGTAGACCAATGCCTTTTGCTTGCATGCTCCCAGGCAGTCGAAACAATCTACGCAGCGGCTATAATCAATGGCATGTTCTTTACTATTGATGCAGGAGGCTTTGCATTTGGTAGCACAAAGCCCGCATCCATTACATTTCGCAGTATCGATACGGACCTTAAATAATGAAAAGCGGCTCAATAATCCCAATACTGTTCCTACGGGACAAACCGTATTGCACCATGTCCGCCCGTGTTTCCATGCCATTACAAAAATAACTGCCAGAGTGATAATAGCAATGAGAAGAGAAGAAATGCTTAAAACAGAGGTATCTACCTGATAAAACGTATAATTGTCAAACTTGGAAAAGACGGATTCCAACAGATTATTCCCCAACATGTAGATAGGTTTGAATATATGCACTACCACACGTCCATACGCGCTGTATGGATCGAGCAGGCCTACAATAAATGTAAATCCGCATAGAAATCCGATTACTGTCAGTCCGAGTACGCCCCAACGCAATTTGTTTTTCGTGGGACTGTAACTATATCTTTTTTTCTTTTTCCCTGTTGATTTTGAAATGCGTGCAATGACATCCTGCAAAATACCCATAGGGCAAATTGTAGAACAATAAACGCGTCCAAACAAGAGCGTTAACACAATGAGAAATAATAAGATACCTATACTTAGTGAAAGGACAGCTGGAATAAATTGCAAATGTGCCAGCCGATGAAAACTGTTCGGTAATATTTCTGCGAAATCGAGAAAAAAGAAAGAAATCAGCACAAATAAAAGTGCTGATATTCCAATACGTAGCTTTCTTAACATTGTTATTTTACATCTTAATTCGCTTGACATTCAGCTTGTCAATGTTCATAGTTCCTATTTTCAGTGCTTCTCCTTTAGCGAGGTGTCCCACAGTATCTAGTGGCATCTCACGTACTTGATTGAAGAATTTGGCAGCAGCCGTGTCCACTGCTACAATATCCGGTGAAATGAACAGTCCTTTTGCTAATACGACATCCGAGGCAGAACGTCCTCGCGGGCCATTGGTTTTCATGATACGATAAGCGTCCACTACGTTAAGCACAGCTTTCTTTTGCAGTGTGCAGATATCGGCAATACATTGCTGCAAGTCATTCTGGTGGAAAAATCCACGGTCCCAGACAATTCCCATGTGATTTTTCATTGAGATAGTCAGATTGGCACCCCCGTGATTTTTCAGGATGGGAACATTGATCCATACATCGCAATTCAGGATGGCTTCATGTATCTTTGCTTTCTTCATCTTCTGACCGTTGGGTAAGTTTACCGGCTTGTAATAAGACTCCAAATGAGCAGGCATTACTTTTGCTCCGGCAGCTTTTGCCGCCGCTTCGATGCCGCTGTTTTTGTAGCACTTCTGCCAATCGTCACACGTATGGTCGAATACGGTCACTTCTTTAGCTCCGGCAGCAAAGCATTGTTTCACGATTTCAGCAATCAGTTGCGGGTTGGTGTTTCCTGCCAGTTCCGGCACTTTATCCCAACCGATATTAGGTTTTACGACCACCTTCTGTCCCGGTTTGACGAATTGTTTCATACCGCCCAGTTCGCTGATAGCACGGCGGAACATAGCTTCCGGTTCTCCACCCATGACGGCTACCAAGTCCGGATTGCCTCCGTTCGTATTATTAATAGTCTGGGTTAATATCTCCATTGCCTCCGAATGCTGAATACTCAATGCGGCACCGGTTATGGCTACTGTTTTTAAAAAGTCCCTTCTGTCCATTTTTGTTTTTACTTTAGAGTTTTGCAATCGCTTTCAGTAGGGCGTAGCCGCCAAACCATTGAATTAACATACCGGGAATACCAATGCGGAAGTCTTGCACTGCTACATGGAAATTTCCGATGAATGCCCATTCAAAAGCAGTTCCTATAATCTGATAGGAGAGAACGACACCGAGAATAGCCCATAAAGAAACGGATTTCAGTGTTCGTGCAGTCAAGGCGGAAGTACCGGCAAGTAAAGCGGATTTTATCAATATAATGGGGAGTGCAGCTCCCGATGGCATTGCAAATAACAGGTGATTGATGACAGGAGAAAGAATTGCTGTCAGTAATCCCACACGAAAGCCATATTTATAAGCTGCGATCAACGTGAAAAAATAGATCGGCAATAAAGTAGGGCCACCGTATGGTACAAGATGACAGATTTGTGGAAGTGCAATGTTGCCTACCACAAATAGCAGGGCAAAGAGGTAAGTCCTTACATTGCTGTAATTCAGTGAATAGAGTTTAGCAGATGTTTCCATTTTCGTTGATAACTTTAAAGTTTAATAGAACAATAATATATAAAAAAGTAGACTTCTTTCTGCAGAAAAGGTTTAATCCTGGCAAAGAACTATTTGCTTAAGTAACTGTCTAAAATTAGTTAATAGAAAAAAGGAGGCTTCGTTGCGTTTTGAATAACAACTTATAATACGAACTAATTTAAGCATTTACTTTATGATATTAAAAATGGGACAGAAAAGTTTCAAGGCTTGAAACATATTTTGAAACTATTTGGTTTGTACTTTTGCCTTATTCGGTGCCCATTCTTTCCCGGATCTTTCCCCATGCATGCGTATCAAACAGGCAACTTTGGCGCATAGTCCCACACATTTCTCTGAATCTGGACATAGGTATCGTATAACTCAACTTATCCGCTTCAAAGTACGGACGCACCGACGGATCGAAGAAACCGATAAAGGTCCGCTTGCCTCCTTTGCGGTTTTCAAGAGTGGCTTGTGTCACTATGGAACTGCAACCGGAACCGAATAAAGAGACGACACCATCTTCGGCATTATTATCATAGTAAGCCCATGTAGTCAGTCCGGAAAGCATATCAGGATTGGCGATAAACATGACACCTTCCACTTGTTCCAGATTAGCCACTTTGTCTATACGTGCAAAATGAAGGTATTTCTTTTCTGCCCTCGGAACTCCGAGTTGCCGGATAAATTCAATGACCATTTCCGGAGTCTGTTTATATCGTTCTTTTAGTGAGACAAAAGTCGGTACGCGTTCAGGCATTTCTGTAAAACCTGTGTAGAATTTGCCGCCACCGCAACCGATATTTTCTGCATTCAAGCTGATAGTACCACCTTCTCTGACAGTCTTCATGCCTTTAAAGAAGCAACCGTTAATTTTCTCTGCTGTTCCTTCCAGTATATCTGAATACCAAAATACAAGAGGTAATTCGGCATTCTCTCCGAATGCCTCTTTGAAGTTCTGAATAAATGTTTGGATGTCCATAGCTTATCAATTTTAGTTATGTATGTAGGTCTTTGTACAAAGTTAAAATAAAAATAGACATTCATCCTCTTTTTAAACAATAATTACTTATATTTGTCCGGAACAGAATATAAAGAGAAGCGTTATGAAGTATTTACTAATATATATAGGGTTACTTTGTACATCCCTGCAATTGTGGGGACAAGAAACGGTTGCTACAAGAATCGCTCCTCCGACGGGATATGTCAGGGAGGCTTGTGCCGATCATTCGTTTACAGGTTACTTACGTAATTTGCCTTTGATGCCGAAAGGTAGTAAAGTGATGCTTTATAATGGAAAAGAAAAATCGAATCAGTCTGCAGCTTACGCTGTAATTGATATGGAGATAGGTAACCGTGATTTGCAACAGTGTGCCGATGCGGTAATGCGTTTGCGGGCGGAATATCTGTGGAAACATAAACGATATGGAGAAATAAAATTCAACTTCACCAATGGTTTCCCTGCCGGGTACAAGAAATGGGCGGAAGGAAATCGGATAAAAGTCAGCGGCAATCAAGTGCAATGGTATGCTGCGGGTAAAGGAGTGGATTATTCCTATAAAACTTTCCGTAACTATCTCGATATGGTCTTTATGTATGCCGGAACGGCTTCTTTATCCCGCGAGCTTCAGACTGTGTCTTATACTTCCCTGCAACCCGGTGATGTGTTTATTAAAGGCGGCTCACCCGGACATGCGGTCATTGTTGTAGATGTTGCTGTTCATCCGACTACCAAAAAGAAAGTGTTCTTGTTGGCGCAGAGCTATATGCCTGCACAACAGATTCATATTCTTGTAAATCCTGTCAGTCGCAGCCTTTCCCCCTGGTATGAATTAGCGGAAACGGATGCGGGGAAACTATATACTCCGGAATGGATTTTTAGCCGGAAAGATTTAAAACGCTTTAAGGAGTAGAATCTTTTCGTTATCTTTGGCATTTAACAAACCGTTTTAATCATACAACAACGAAAAACAACCGATTATGAATCAAGATTTGTCAATGAATGCTAACCAGTTGGTAGCATTCCTTCAAAAGCCAACTTCAGAGTTTACCAAAGCCGACATTATCTCATTTATCCAGCAAAAAGATATCCGCATGGTCAATTTCATGTATCCGGCGGGAGACGGTCGTCTGAAAACCCTGAACTTTGTTATCAACAATCAAGCCTATCTGGAAGCTATTCTTACTTGTGGAGAACGGGTAGACGGTTCCAGTCTTTTTTCTTTCATAGAAGCGGGCAGTAGTGACCTTTATGTGATTCCCCGTTTCTGCACTGCATTCGTTGATCCGTTTGCCGAGATTCCGACGCTGTCTATGCTTTGCTCTTTCTTCAACAAAGACGGCGAACCTCTCGAAAGTGCACCAGAACACACCCTTTACAAAGCAAGCAAAACTTTTACAGAAGTTACCGGAATGGAATTTCAGGCAATGGGCGAATTGGAATATTATGTAATAGCCCCGGATACAGGTATGTTTCAGGCAACCGACCAACGTGGTTATCACGAATCGGGTCCATACGCTAAATTTAATGAGTTCCGTACTCAATGTATGTCTTATATCGCGCAAACAGGCGGGCAAATAAAGTATGGACACTCCGAAGTGGGTAATTTTACGCTGGATGGCTATATTTATGAGCAGAATGAGATTGAGTTCCTGCCGGTTCCTGTATCGCAGGCGGCAGATCAGTTGATGATTGCCAAATGGGTGATTCGTAATCTGGGATACAGATATGGATATAATGTGACCTTTGCTCCTAAAATTACAGCCGGTAAGGCAGGGTCGGGCTTGCACGTACACATGCGTATCATGAAAGACGGAAAGAACCAAATGTTGAAAGACGGCGTTTTGTCGGAAACAGCGCGTAAAGCAATTGCCGGAATGATGGTGCTTGCTCCTTCAATCACTGCCTTTGGAAATACCAATCCTACTTCTTATTTCCGTCTTGTTCCTCATCAGGAGGCACCTACCAATGTTTGCTGGGGAGATCGTAACCGTTCCGTATTAGTACGTGTGCCATTGGGATGGGCTGCAAAAACAGATATGTGTACATTAGCTAATCCGTTGGAAGCCGAAAGCCATTTTGACACCAGCCAGAAGCAGACTGTAGAAATGCGTTCTCCGGATGGTTCGGCAGATTTGTATCAACTGTTGGCCGGTTTGGCTGTTGCCTGCCGTCATGGCTTTGAAATTGAAAATGCATTGGATATCGCTCAAAAGACGTATGTAAATGTGAATATCCATCAGAAAGAGAATGAAGATAAACTAAATTCACTGGCACAACTGCCAGATAGCTGTGAGGCTTCTGCTGATTGCCTGCAGCAACAACGGGCAATCTTTGAACAATACAATGTCTTTAGTCCGGCAATGATTGATGGTATCATCCGCAGACTTCGCAGTTACGAAGATAAAACGTTGCGTGCGGATTTGGAAGGAAAGCCGATGGAGATGTTAGATCTCGTACATAAGTATTTCCATTGTGGCTAATCTGCAAACTGATATATAAAATAAAAGACTATCTTCTGTTTCAAAGAAGGTAGCCTTTTATTTTCTGATGCAGAATTAACTATAAGTATTTGTTTTTCAAAGAGCTTATAACAAAGAAACTATAGAAGGCTAATCAGATGATTGGTGGCAGATAGTTTGATATAATAGAGTTTAAACGTTAAGTATTGGCCTATTTTCATAAAAAAGATGTTTTGAGAAAAGAAAAAGGAGGGAGTATAGTGCATTATCTCCAAATAATGCTTTCCTTTGTACCAACAACAATAAAGAGGTTTATTACGATTTGATTTTTTTACGTGAATCTTCTCATTTATTTGAGCATATCCATTTCTAATTAAGATCTTCCTAAAACTTTCTTATTGAATTATTAATTTTTTATATTTGTATTTTATGAATTTGTACATTGGAAATCTTAGCTATAATGTTAAGGAATCGGATTTGAGAAATGTAATGGAAGAGTATGGAACAGTTGCTTCAGTAAAGTTAATCACAGATCGTGAAACTAGAAGATCAAAAGGTTTTGCGTTTATCGAAATGCCGGATGATACAGAAGCTAACAACGCTATCAAACAATTGAACGGTGCAGAATATGTAGGTCGTTCAATGGTAGTGAAAGAAGCATTGCCAAAGAACTAATACTGAATAAATAGACAGTAATAGAGAAGGGCGCACTAGGAAACTAGCGCGCCCTTCTTCTGTTAATCCTCATTATTATCTTCTTCATCATCCACCATATTATTGAGTTCCAATTCCAGGTCTACCAGCTCTTGTTCCCATAATTTCAGGATATTCTTCGGTGTATCTTTTGCGGCTTTCTTTATTCTTTCTTGAGCAACAGATACTTCATGCTCTAATTGTCTACGTCTGCTCATATTTTTATTGTTTTGATTATGAAATGATAACAACTCGTGTGTGGAATAGTTCGACAGGCAAAATTAAAAAGTAGTGGGCTGAACTATTCGCAAATAAAGTATGTTTTGTAGTCTGAATCTTTTAAAACATACAATCATGCTCAATTTAATAGCCGTATTCTTAGTCTGTTCAGGTATCGGAATAGCAGTACATATTGCCATAGACCTGACACATCGTCCGCAATCAATGAAAATAATGAATGCAGTTTGGATATTATCTGCATTGTGGGGAAGTTATTTAGCTTTATGGGCGTATAATAAGTTCGGACGGAGCAGTCCGATGAAGATGGAGGATGACGGGATGAAAGGGATGGGCATGTCTGACATGAAAGATATGGATATGTCCGGTATGAAAGATATGAATATGCCTGATATGAAGGGGATGGATATGGGGATGTCAATGGGAGAGATGAGGCGTCCTTATTGGCAATCGGTAGCTCTGTCGGCTCTTCATTGTGGCGCAGGCTGCACATTGGCAGATATCATAGGAGAGTGGTTTACGAATTATGTTCCTGTAACTGTTGCAGGCAGTCAACTTGTTGGGAATTGGGTACTTGATTTTGTATTGGCTTTGATTATTGGCGTTTATTTTCAGTTTTATGCGATTCGGGAAATGGAAAAAATCTCTGTGGGGAATGCGCTGACTCGCGCTTTCAAAGCAGATTTCTTTTCTCTTTTATCCTGGCAGGTAGGAATGTACGGTTGGATGGCAATTGTTTATTTTGTGCTGTTCATCAATGAGCCATTGCCCAAAGATACATGGATATTCTGGTTTATGATGCAGTTGGCTATGCTTTTCGGTTTCTTCTGCGCTTATCCGATGAATGCTCTTCTTATAAAATTAGGTATAAAGAAAGGTATGTAAAATAAATGCAGATTCACTTAAAATGATAAGTATGAAATTACTTATTTTGAGTGAATCTGCATCTGTAATATTACTATTTCTGTTTTTCATTTCTCTTTTGGAGATTACTTTTTCAATAGTTTGGGTATATCCGAAGGCTCTTGTGCCACCCGGATACCAGCTGCTTCCAAAGATTCAATTTTCTCTTTTGCCGAACCGGAACTTCCCGAAATAATAGCGCCCGCATGCCCCATTTGTTTTCCCGGAGGAGCTGATTGGCCGGCAATAAATGCAACCACAGGTTTAGTTACATTATTACGGATATATTCAGCTGCTTGTTCTTCCGCATTTCCTCCAATCTCTCCAATCAGGACGATTGCTTCTGTTTCCGGATCATTCTGAAACATTTCCAGCAGTTGGCGAAAGTGAAGCCCTACAACAGGATCGCCCCCGATGCCGATAGCGGTAGATTGTCCCATTCCATTAGCTGTTAAGTGATATACAATCTCGTAAGTAAGTGTTCCGCTGCGGCTGATGACACCTACATTTCCTTCTAAAAAGACTTGTCCTGGTAAGATGCCAACCATGCTTTTTCCCGGAGAGATAAGTCCCGGACAGTTAGGCCCGATCAACATGGCGCCTTTTTGTTCGGCAAACCGATGCGCCTTAATCACGTCCAGTGTGGGGATTCCTTCTGCAATGCAGACTATGATCCGGATGCCTGCGTCTGCTGCTTCCATGATAGCATCTGCCGCAAAACGTGCCGGAACGAAAATGATGGAGGTATTAGCCTTTGTCTGCTCGACAGCGTCATACATGGTGTTGAATACGGGGATTCCGTCCACATCTGTTCCTCCTTTACCCGGAGAAGTACCCCCGACCACATTGGTTCCATATTCTTTCATCTTCTTGGCATGGAAAAGCCCATCTCTGCCAGTGATTCCCTGCACAATCAAACGGGTGGATTTATCTATTAGTATGCTCATAATTGCTTTATTTTTTAGTGATTTGGTACGTATTATGCTTTCAGAGCCATAAGAGCAGCCTCTTTCATCGTTGTGGCTATTTGGAAACGGCTGTAATTCCGTAACAGTTCCCGTCCGATATGTTCATTGGTGCCTGTAAGCCGGACGATGACCGGGACATTGCTGTTTATCTGCTCGAATGCCTGAAGAAGTCCCATTGCTACATCATCGCAACGAGTGATCCCACCGAAAATATTAATCAGGACCACTTTTACTTTCTCATCCTGCAATAAGAGTTTCATAGCTTCAATAACCTTGACAGGATTGGAGCTGCCACCGATGTCGAGAAAATTAGCAGGCTGACCGCCGTAAAGTTTAATCATGTCCATAGTAGCCATGGCAAGTCCGGCGCCATTTACCATACAACCGATATTGCCG
Organism: Bacteroides sp. 1_1_30; assembly: GCF_020982715.1. Taxonomy (NCBI): domain Bacteria; kingdom Pseudomonadati; phylum Bacteroidota; class Bacteroidia; order Bacteroidales; family Bacteroidaceae; genus Bacteroides; species Bacteroides sp. 1_1_30. The sequence goes on along the minus strand of NZ_JAJKHN010000031.1, from coordinate 8,758 downwards.
TCCATGTGAACATAACTGAATCCTTTATCTTTGGCATCTGCTTCTACTTTTTCTTCTTCCGTCGGATCAAACAAAGCATGAATCTCCGGATGACGATAGAGCGCATTGTCATCAAAAACAATCTTTGCGTCAATAGCCATTAATGTACCTTTCTTTGTAAGTGCCAGCGGATTTACTTCCACTAACGACGCGTCATTCTCCACAAAGATTCTATAAAGTTCCTGAAGGATGGCAGCCATTTTACCTGCTTGTTCCATTTGGGGGGAAGAGAGCGAAAGCGAAACGCCTTGCCAGATAGTCGGGAAGGCCAATGAACGGATTGATTGAATATCGGATGATTTTCTCCGGTGTCTGACGGGCTACCTCTTCAATATCCATACCACCGGATGCACTCATCATCAGAACGACAGAACGTGTATTCCGGTCGATGGTATAACTGACGTAATATTCTGCAGCAATATCAACCGCTTCGCTGACCAGAACTTGATTGACTGGAAGACCTTTAATGCTCATTCCGAGAATGTTCTTGGCTTCCTGATAAGCATCTTCCGTATTGTTTACCAGTTTTACTCCTCCGGCTTTTCCCCGGCCTCCGGTTAATACTTGTGCTTTTATAACCACTCTGTCTGTTCCCATCCTCCGGTATGCAGCCAGGACGCCTGCGGCAGTACGGCATAAAGTGTGCCTCTCGACAGGTATTCCGTACTTGGAGAAAATCTCTTTCGCTTGATATTCATGTATTTTCATGGCTCATAAATTTGAGTAAATGATTCCTATAATAAAAACAAAAGAAAGATTCGGAAAGTTTGCCGGAAAAGAAAAGTATCAGGGTGTTTTACAACATGTTCGTTTGTATTCCACCTATGGTTTTCATATAAAAAAAGCGTGTTGGCAATAGTTACCAACACGCTCTATATCACTTAAAGATAAAGTCTGCTTACGGATATTTATGCAATACCGTGAGCATTGACAGTACCGTCAATCTTTTTAATCAATCCTTGAAGTACGGCACCCGGGCCACATTCTGTAAAATCAGTAGCACCGTCAGCAACCATATTCTTTACTGATTGTGTCCAACGTACGGAAGCAGTCAATTGGGCAACCAGATTCTTTTTGATTTCTGCAGGGTCAGTGTGAGGAAGCGCATCCACATTCTGATATACCGGACATTTAGGAGTATGTATTTCGGTAGCTTTAATAGCAGCTTCCAGTTCTATTTTAGCAGGATCCATTAATGGAGAATGGAAAGCACCACCCACTTTCAGCGGAAGAGCACGTTTGGCTCCGGCAGCTTTCATCAGTTCGCACGCCTTTTCGATACCCGGTACAGAGCCGGAGATAACGATTTGTCCCGGGCAGTTGTAGTTGGCCGGTACGCAAACTTCACCTTCTGCATTTACTGCTGCACAGATTTCTTCTACTTTTTCATCCGGCAATGCGATAATAGCAGCCATGGTGGAAGGAGTAGCTTCGCAAGCTTTCTGCATAGCCATTGCACGTGCATACACAAGTTTCAATCCATCTTCAAAACTCAATGCACCGGCAGCAACCAATGCAGAGAACTCACCAAGTGAGTGGCCGGCAGTCATTTCCGGTTTGAAGTCGTCGCCCATGCAAAGAGCAGAAATAACAGAGTGAAGGAAAACGGCAGGTTGAGTAACCTTTGTCTGACGAAGATCTTCGTCTGTGCCGTCGAACATGATATCTGTAATGCGATATCCGAGGATATCATTTGCTTTTTCAAACAATTCTTTTGCTAAAGCTGAGTTTTCATACAGGTCTTTACCCATTCCTACAAATTGAGCGCCTTGACCGGGAAATACAAATGCTTTCATATTTTTATTATTTAATTGATTTTTAATTGCGGGTGCAAAGTTACGTATTTTTATGATACAACCGCACAAAAAGTACACATTTGTGCAACGGTGTCCGGAAAATGCCATAAAGGGCCGTTGCCATGGCCGATATTCAATTCTTTTCCTGCGATAATGGCTTGAGTGATATATGTTTTCGCATGCTGGATAGATTCTCGCATGGGATAGCCTTTGGCAAGATAGGTGGCAATAGCAGAAGAGAGGGTGCATCCCGTTCCATGCAGATTATGGCTTTCTATTTTTTTCTCCTCATATATATGGTAGATAAATTCGGACGTATGCAAAAGGTCGCACATATTATCTCCTTCCAGATGCCCGCCTTTTAATAAGATATTAGTCTGATAATCATCCGTTAGCATTTTGGCAGCAGCTTGCATATCCTGAATGTTGTGAATACTTTTACCTGTAAGTACTTTTGCTTCATCAATATTAGGGGTGATTAATGTGACAAGCGGTAAAAGTTCTTTTTTGATTTCTTCTATCGCTTCATCTGTCATAAGTTTCCTTCCGCTGGTAGACACCATTACCGGATCGTAAACGACGTATGCAGGCGAATATTTTTGTAGACAGTCGGAAATTACACGAACGATCTGAATGTCATTTATCATTCCTATTTTGATGGCAACCGGTTGCAGGTCGTCCATCACGGCTTCTATTTGTCCACGAACCATATCCGGAGAAATGGACTGTACGGCACGTACCCCCAGTGTGTTTTGTACGGTGATAGCAGTGATGGCCGATGCTGCATAGCCTCCTAAAGCCGAGATTGTTTTTATGTCTGCCTGAATACCTGCGCCTCCCGAACAATCGGAGCCGGCAATGGATAAAATGACTGGATGACGTTCCATTTTAGATTTTTTAATATTTACCCGACAAAGATAGGATAAAAAACGATAAGGTACAAAATGACATATCGTTTAAAATACAATAAGTACCTTTCCGGGTATCTGTTGGAAAAGATATGAAAAGTACTGATAATAAAGCGTCCATCTAGTTTTTGTACTTTATACAATTACTCACCCGTGGAAATACTAAAATACATATTGTAATTCGTAAGATAACACTAACTATTCATATTGTAGAATGTATGATATGTATTTATATGAAAAACAATGTTTTATAGCATAGTTCTTATTTTTGTTTTGATGGTTTTTAGCCTCTATATTTGCATCGTCTTAAAGAAATAGATATGCAAAATTTACAGAAAAATACACCTTTAGCAAACAATCATATATCAGTAGACTGTGTAGTGATTGGTTTTGACGGAGAACAACTGAAAGTGTTGCTTGTAAAACGTGCAGGTGAGGATAATGGAGAAGTATATCATGATATGAAACTTCCCGGAAGTCTTATCTATATGGATGAAGCTCTGGATGAAGCTGCACAACGAGTTTTGTATGAACTGACAGGACTTAAAAATGTGAATCTGATGCAGTTTAAAGCATTTGGTTCTAAAAACAGAACGAGTAATCCGAAAGATGTACGTTGGTTGGAAAGAGCTATGCAGTCAAAAGTGGAGCGTATTGTTACCATTGCATATTTGTCGATGGTGAAGATAGATCGTACGTTGGATAAGAATCTGGACGATCACCAGGCTTGCTGGGTCGCTTTGAAAGACGTGAAAACACTGGCTTTCGACCATAATCTGATTATAAAGGAGGCAATGACTTATATTCGTCAGTTCGTAGAATTTAATCCTTCCATGTTGTTCGAACTGCTTCCGCGTAAATTTACAGCCGCACAATTAAGGACTCTTTTTGAATTAGTATACGACAAAGCCGTGGATGTGCGTAACTTCCATAAAAAAATAGCAATGATGGAATATGTAGTTCCTTTGGAAGAAAAACAACAAGGAGTGGCTCACCGTGCTGCCCGTTATTATAAATTTGATAAGAAGATATATAATAAGGTAAGAAGGTAAACCCTATTCAAGTATTAAGTATCAAGTAGTAAGTATTAGGCGTTGAATGTTAAAGTATTAATTGTCGGACATTGAGCGTAAATCGTAAATAGTAAATCGTTTAATCGTAAATAAAATTATGTTTCTATTAGGTTATGACATAGGTAGCTCGTCTGTAAAAGCGAGTTTGGTAAATGCGGAGACTGGTAAATGTGTATCCTCGGCATTTTTTCCGAAAACAGAAGCGAATATTATTGCAGTGAATCCCGGATGGGCGGAACAAGATCCTGAAAGTTGGTGGGAAAACTTAAAGTTGTCCACGCAGGCTATTATGACAGAATCCGGAGTTAGTGCCGCTGAAATTAAAGCCATCGGTATCTCTTATCAGATGCACGGATTGGTTTGTGTTGATAAGAATCAGCATGTATTGCGTCCTGCTATCATCTGGTGTGACTCTCGTGCGGTGCCATACGGTCAGAAAGCGTTTGAGACAATCGGGGAGGAGAGATGTCTTTCTCATTTGTTGAACTCACCGGGGAATTTTACTGCTTCCAAGTTGGCGTGGATTAAAGAAAACGAACCGGCCATCTATGAGCAGATTGATAAGATAATGCTGCCGGGCGATTATATTGCCATGAAGTTGAGTGGAGAAATCTGTACAACTGTTTCCGGGCTTTCGGAAGGTATGTTCTGGGATTTCAAGAACAATCGGGTGGCTGATTTCTTAATGGATTATTACGGATTTGATTCTTCTTTGATTGCAGATATTAAACCGACTTTTGCTGAACAAGGACGTGTAAATGCAATAGCTGCCAAAGAGCTTGGACTGAAAGAAGGAACACCGATTACCTATCGTGCAGGCGACCAGCCTAACAATGCCCTTTCTTTGAATGTGTTTAATCCGGGAGAGATTGCTTCTACGGCAGGAACATCGGGAGTGGTTTATGGCGTGAACGGTGAAGTGAACTATGATCCGCAGTCACGTGTCAATACCTTTGCGCATGTCAATCATACCATAGATCAGACACGTTTGGGAGTATTGCTTTGCATCAACGGAACGGGTATTCTCAATTCATGGGTAAAACGCAACATTGCTCCCGAAGGAATATCTTATAATGAAATGAATGTATTGGCTTCCAAAGCTCCTATCGGCAGTGCGGGAATCAGTATTCTGCCCTTTGGTAATGGTGCCGAACGTATGCTGAACAATAAAGAAATCGGTTGCAGTATCCGTGGACTGGACTTCAATGCGCATGGCAAACATCATATTATTCGTGCCGCTCAAGAAGGTATTGTATTCTCTTTTAAATATGGCATTGATATCATGGAGCAAATGGGAATTCCTGTGAAGATGATCCATGCCGGACACGCTAATATGTTCTTGAGTTCTATCTTCCGCGATACTTTGGCGGGAGTCACAGGAGCTACTATCGAGCTTTACGATACGGATGGTTCCGTAGGTGCTGCGAAAGGTGCGGGCATCGGTGCAGGTATCTACAAGGATAACAATGAAGCATTTGCTACGCTTGACAAACTGGATGTGATTGAGCCTAATGTGGCAAAACGCCAAGAATATGCTGACGCGTATGCAAAATGGAAATACCGTCTTGAAAAGTCGATGACCGGTAACATACCGGCTCCGGTTCTGTCTTCAGATAAATAATTAACAATTTAAATAATAACCATTTTAAAAATAAAAGAATTATGGCAACAAAAGAATTTTTCCCGGGAATTGAAAAGATTAAGTTCGAAGGTAAAGATAGTAAGAATCCGATGGCATTCCGTTACTACGATGCTGAAAAGGTTATCAACGGCAAGAAGATGAAAGATTGGTTGAGATTTGCTATGGCATGGTGGCATACTTTGTGTGCTGAAGGTGGCGACCAATTCGGTGGCGGAACAAAACAATTCCCTTGGAATAGTAATGCTGACGCTATACAAGCTGCAAAAGATAAAATGGACGCAGGTTTCGAATTCATGCAGAAAATGGGTATCGAATACTACTGTTTCCACGATGTAGACTTGGTTTCTGAAGGTACAAGCATCGAAGAATACGAAGCTAATCTGAAGGCAATCGTAGCATACGCAAAACAGAAACAAGCTGAAACAGGCATCAAACTGTTGTGGGGTACTGCCAACGTATTTGGCCATGCACGTTATATGAACGGTGCCGCTACTAACCCTGATTTTGACGTAGTAGCTCGTGCTGCTGTTCAGATCAAGAATGCAATCGATGCAACGATCGAACTGGGTGGTCAGAACTATGTATTCTGGGGTGGCCGTGAAGGCTATATGTCTCTTCTGAATACAGATCAGAAACGTGAAAAAGAACACCTGGCAAAAATGCTGACCATCGCTCGTGATTATGCTCGTGCCCGTGGTTTCAAAGGTACTTTCCTGATTGAGCCGAAACCGATGGAACCGACAAAACATCAGTATGATGTAGATACAGAAACAGTAATCGGATTCCTGAAAGCTCATGGCCTGGATAAAGATTTTAAAGTGAACATTGAAGTAAACCACGCAACTTTGGCTGGTCACACTTTCGAACACGAATTGGCAGTAGCAGTAGACAACGGCATGTTGGGTTCTATCGACGCTAACCGTGGTGATTATCAAAATGGTTGGGATACAGACCAATTCCCGATTGATAACTACGAACTGACACAAGCTATGATGCAAATTATCCGCAACGGCGGCTTGGGTAACGGTGGAACAAACTTCGACGCTAAGACTCGTCGTAACTCTACTGACCTGGAAGATATCTTCATCGCTCACATCGCAGGTATGGACGCTATGGCTCGTGCATTGGAAAGTGCAGCTGCTCTGCTGAACGAATCTCCATATAAGAAAATGTTGGCTGACCGTTACGCTTCATTTGATGGCGGTAAAGGTAAGGAGTTTGAAGATGGCAAGTTGACTTTGGAAGATGTAGTTGCTTATGCTAAAGCAAACGGTGAACCGAAGCAGACTAGCGGTAAACAAGAACTTTATGAAGCAATTCTGAATATGTATTGCTAATTAACCCCACCACAGATTACACGGATTGTCACAGATTAATTTTCTTCTCTCTTATTTTGAATTTTATCTGTGTCAATCTGTGAAATCTGTGGTGATATAAATCCAACTACTACAACACTACTTTATCTACTTATAACCATGATTAATACAACGAACGAAGGTAGTAAACTCTACCTATATTCGATAACCTCTGTCGCCATTTTGGGAGGACTGCTTTTCGGATACGATACAGCGGTTATTTCCGGTGCAGAGAAAGGTTTGGAGGCTTTTTTCCTTTCGGCCTCTGATTTTCAATACAATAAAGTAATGCATGGAATCACATCTTCCAGTGCATTAATTGGCTGTGTACTGGGTGGTGCTTTGTCCGGTATATTTGCTTCCCGTTTGGGACGTCGTAATTCTCTAAGGCTTGCTGCCGTACTCTTTTTCCTTTCAGCATTAGGTTCCTATTATCCGGAAGTCTTGTTTTTCGAATATGGAAAGCCGAACATGGATTTGCTGATTGCTTTTAATTTGTATCGTGTTTTGGGCGGTATCGGTGTTGGACTGGCTTCTGCAGTCTGTCCGATGTATATTGCTGAAATTGCTCCTTCTAATATTCGTGGAACGCTTGTATCGTGTAACCAGTTTGCTATCATCTTCGGTATGTTGGTAGTATACTTCGTGAATTTCCTGATTATGGGCGACCATCAAAATCCTATTATTTTGAAAGATGCAGCCGGTGTATTGTCTGTTAGTGCTGAATCTGATATGTGGACTGTTTATGAAGGATGGCGTTACATGTTCGGTTCGGAAGCTTTCCCTGCAGCTTTCTTCGGTCTGTTGTTGTTCTTTGTTCCCAAGACTCCTCGTTATCTTGTATTGATACAGCAGGATGAAAAGGCTTATTCGATCCTTGAAAAGATCAATGGTAAGACAAAAGCACAGGAAATTCTTAATGATATTAAAGCTACTGCTCATGAAAAGACAGAGAAAATCTTTACTTATGGAGTGGCAGTAATTGTGATCGGTATTTTACTTTCTGTATTCCAACAGGCTATCGGTATTAATGCGGTACTTTATTATGCTCCTCGTATTTTCGAAAATGCAGGTGCAGAAGGAGGTGGCATGATGCAGACAGTTATTATGGGTATTGTAAACATTGTCTTTACATTGGTTGCAATCTTCACAGTAGACCGCTTCGGACGTAAACCACTATTGATAATAGGTTCTATTGGTATGGCTGTAGGTGCATTTGCGGTAGCAATGTGTGATAGCATGGCAATAAAGGGTGTTCTCCCGGTACTTTCAGTGATTGTGTATGCAGCATTCTTTATGATGTCTTGGGGACCGATTTGCTGGGTGTTGATCTCGGAAATATTCCCGAACACGATCCGTGGTAAAGCGGTGGCAATCGCCGTAGCATTCCAATGGATATTCAATTACATTGTATCTTCTACTTTCCCGGCACTGTACGACTTCAGCCCGATGTTTGCATATAGTTTATATGGCATAATCTGTGTGGCTGCTGCCATCTTCGTTTGGCGTTGGGTACCCGAAACGAAAGGTAAGACACTGGAAGATATGAGCAAACTTTGGAAGAAAAATAAATAAATTAGGTTAGTGTAACTTCATCATGCCATTATGACTTCGGTTTCTTGGCATGGTTCTATTAAGATTATGACATCGTACCAAATGGTATGGTGTCATAATTGTTTTTATTTGAAGCTTTGGGGAACTACCATAAAGTTGAAAAAACATGAAAACATCTGCCACCTGCAACCAAACGCGTGTAATGCGCTAGCTGATAAGTAGTTGGAGCGTTGCAGATACTGTTGCAGATAGGTTGCAGATCAAAGTATCTGCCACACAGTATAAACCTTACATAAGCTAATTCTCCAGGAGGACAAAAGTTTATTGTATACATTAACTTCCCGTTTCCAGGCGGGGAACTGTCGTTTCCGGCATTAGAAATTACAGTTTC
>NZ_JAJKHN010000030.1:0-74604 GCF_020982715.1 Bacteroides sp. 1_1_30 | reverse complement strand
CGGAGGTAATTATTCGTCTCGCTTGACTTTTTTAAAATAAATTTCCGACCTCTTATCTATTAACTGCAAACTTAGAGTTTCTTTTAAACCAACGGGGGCTTTCTTTTAAAGGAAAATGAATATTTGCTAATGCTTGATATTCAGTCTTTTACATGATGGGGGATAAAAGTGTTGAAATAATAGGTAATGTAGTCATTTATCTTACCATTTTTCTGTTTTGGGGCTTTTTGTTACATCAGAAAAGAATCATGTTACATGTCTGTGATAAATGTAACCTGTATATAGATGCCTGTATCATGATTGTACATATATGATAAAACCGAATCGATACATTTGCAAACACTACTATGGAACAGGAAATTATAGAAAATAAAAAGTGATAATATGAGAACATTAAAATTGATTTTGTCGGGCTGGCAATCCGTGGGGCTTGTCGTATTTATTATGTTGTTTTTTAATATGGAGGTGAGTGGCAAGGGTAAAATAACGAAAAATGCTCCTGTCTTTACGCAATTTATTTATCAGGGGGAGGATGCTATTTATCAAAACAATCCTTTAAAGCCGGGTGAGTTCTATAATCCTATTTTGCAGGGTTGCTATCCCGATCCGAGTATAACGCGGAAAGGGAATGATTATTATTTAGTGTGCTCATCTTTTGCTATGTTTCCCGGGGTACCTATTTTCCATTCTAATGATCTGGTCAACTGGAAACAAATCGGCCATGTGCTGGACAGAACGTCACAATTAAAGGTTGAAGATTGTGGTATTAGTGCTGGTGTATATGCTCCTGCTATAAGATATAATCCCAATAATGATACGTTTTATATGATAACCACTCAATTTTCCGGTGGCTTTGGAAATATGGTGGTAAAGACAAAGAATCCGGAGAATGGCTGGAGTGATCCGATCAAACTTCAATTTGAAGGCATTGATCCTTCTCTTTTCTTTGATGATAATGGCAAGGCATACGTGGTACATAATGATGCTCCTGCTAAAGCAAACGAGCGTTACTCGGGACACCGTGTTATAAAAATATGGGATTATGATGTGGAGAATGATAAAGTGGTTCCGGGAACGGACCGGATCATCGTAAACGGTGGCGTCAATATAGAAGAAAAGCCGATATGGATTGAAGCTCCTCATATCTATAAGAAAGATGGACGTTATTATTTAATGTGTGCGGAAGGAGGAACCGGAGGCTGGCATAGCGAAGTCATTTTTGTAAGTGATCATCCGAAAGGACCTTATCTTCCGTCAAATAATAATCCTATTTTAACTCAACGTTATTTTCCTGCAAATCGGGCGGATAAAGTAGACTGGGCTGGTCATGCAGACTTAGTGGAGGGACCCGACGGAAAATATTATGGTGTATTTTTAGGAATACGCCCCAATGAGAAGAACAGAGTGAATACCGGACGCGAAACTTTTATTCTTCCGGTGGACTGGAGCGGAACATTTCCTGTTTTCGAGAATGGGCTTATCCCTATGAAACCTACATTGAAGATGCCTTCGGGAGTAGAGAACCAAACAGGAAAAAACGGTTATTTGCCTAGTGGCAACTTTGTCTTTAAGGATGATTTCTCCGATAAGACATTAGATTTTAGATGGATCGGTCTTAGAGGTCCTCGTGAAGAATTCGTTGAGATGACCGATAAAGGGTTGCGGATCATCCCTTTTACCTCAAATATCAATGAAGTGAAACCTACTTCTACTTTGTTCTACCGTCAACAGCATAATCAATTTACCGCGGCAGCAACCATGGAGTACAAACCAAAAAATGAGAAAGATTTTGCCGGTATAACATGTTATCAAAATGAAAGATATCACTATGTTTTCGGTATCACTAAAAAGGGAAAAGACTATTACCTGATACTGCAAAGAACCGAAAAAGGACAAGCGAGTGTCCTGGGTGAGATGAAAATAGAAACAGAGAAACCTGTGACACTGCAAGTAACAGCCAATGGAGATGATTATCGTTTTAATTATTCGATTGATGGAAAGGTATTTATGAATTTAGGAGGAACCGTTTCCGGCGATATTCTTTCTACTAATGAGGCTGGTGGCTTTACAGGAGCAATGATTGGACTGTATGCAACATCTGTTGGTAATTAATTAGAAACCTTATTATTCTATAATTATGAAAATACATCATCTATTTTGGGGTATATGTTTATGCTTCAGTACAAATGTTTTATTCGCACAAAATTATCAGAAAACATCGTCGGGTATCAAGACCACAGTGAATGCAGTGGATATAGAAGTACAATTTTTTGCGCCTGCTGTGGCGAGGATAATAAAGTCTCCGGAAGGTGTTGCCTATGAAAAAGAGAGTCTTTCTGTAATTGCAAAACCTGAAAAGGTAAGTTTCAAAGCTGATATAAAAGATAATAAGATTGTATTGAATACCAGTGAACTAAGTGTCAGTGTGGACACCGGGACGGGAATTGTTTCTTATTTCTCAAAGGATGGCAAAGTATTATTGGCAGAGAAATCCGGTATGCAGTTTATCGATTTCGATGATGCCGGGACAAAAACTTATCAGGTTTATCAACCTTTTGTATTAGATAAGGAGGAAGCTATTTATGGTTTGGGACAATTGCAAAATGGAAAGATGATTCAGCGGAACATGACCAAAAATCTGATACAGGGAAATGTTGAAGATGTGTCGCCATTCTTCCAGTCCACCAAAGGATATGGTGTGTTTTGGGATAACTATTCGCCGACTCTTTTTACGGACAACGAAGTTGAAACATCTTTTCGTTCTGAAGTAGGTGATTGTGTAGACTATTATTTCATGTATGGGAAGGATGCCGATGGTGTAATAGCACAAGTACGCAGCTTGACCGGGCAAGCACCGATGTTTCCTTTATGGACTTATGGTTACTGGCAAAGTAAAGAAAGATATAAAAGCCAGGAGGAAGTGGTAGACGTTGTTCGTAAATATCGTGAATTGGGTATTCCTTTGGATGGTATTATTCAGGATTGGCAATATTGGGGGCATAACTATTTGTGGAATGCGATGGATTTTCAGAATCCGACTTTCAATAATCCTCAAAAGATGATGGAGGATGTCCATGCGATGAACGCACACATGGCTATATCTATCTGGTCGTCATTCGGACCGATGACCAAACCTTATAGAGAATTGGACAAAAAAGGTATGTTGTTTAACTTCACTACCTGGCCGCAATCGGGATTGGAGTCATGGCCCCCCAACATGGAATATCCTTCCGGTGTAAGGGTGTATGATGCTTACAATCCCGAAGCACGTGATATTTATTGGAAATATCTGAATGATGGAATTTTCAAGCTGGGAATGGATGCCTGGTGGATGGACTCTACCGAACCCGATCATCTGGATTGGAAGCCGGAGGATATGGATACCAAAACCTATCTGGGCTCGTTCCGTAAGGTGCGCAATGCTTATCCGTTGATGACTGTCGGAGGGGTTTACGACCATCAGCGTGCAGTGACTTCGGACAAACGCGTGTTTATTTTAACCCGTTCCGGATTCTTGGGGCAGCAACGTTATGGTGCAAATGTATGGAGTGGTGATGTCGCTTCCACATGGGAGAGTTTTAGAAATCAGATTCCTGCCGGATTAAACTTTTCTTTGTGTGGTATGCCTCACTGGAATAGTGATATTGGTGGCTTTTTTGCAGGACATTATAATAAAAGCTGGAATGATGATAGTGCTTCAAAAAATCCATTGTATCAGGAGCTTTATGTGCGTTGGTTGCAGTTTGGAACGTTCAATCCGATGATGCGTTCGCACGGGACGGATGTTTATAGGGAAATCTATAAGTTCGGAAAGAAAGGCGAGCCTGTATATGATGCTATCGAGAAGATGATAGGTTTACGTTACTCTCTGTTGCCTTATATTTATTCTACTTCTTGGGAGGTAAGCAATCGTCAATCGAGTTTTATGCGCGCTTTGATGATGGATTTTGTAGATGACAGAAAGGTGTGGGATATCAATGACGAATATATGTTTGGAAAATCGATCCTTGTGGCTCCGATTACTCATGCACAATATACACCGGAAGCTGTGGTAAAAGTCTCCGAAGAAGAAGGATGGAACAGAGATGGAGCGAAAAAAACAAAAACTGACGCTGCTGTGGATTTCATGGAAACGAAATCTACTAACATATACTTACCGGCAGGAACGCTATGGTATGACTTCTGGACAAACGAGAAACATGAAGGCGGAAAGGAAATTACCAAAGAGACTACACTTGATGTTATTCCATTGTATGTAAAAGCGGGTAGTATCATTCCTGTTGGTCCACAAGTTCAGTATGCCACTGAAAAACCGTGGGATCATCTTGAATTGAAGGTATATGCGGGTGCGAATGGAAACTTCATTTTATATGAAGATGAATTTGATAATTACAATTACGAAAAAGGAGCTTATACGGAAATTCCAATCTCTTGGAATAATGCATCTCGTAAATTGACGATAGGGGCAAGAAAAGGTGCGTATGAGGGAATGTTGAAGAACCGTAAGTTTGCTGTAACTCTTCAGGACGGGACTCAAAAAAACGTCGATTATAATGGGAAGGCAATTTCTGTAAGGTTTTGATTGTAATAGAATGTGTGATTATGCCAACAGAGAAGAATCTAAAAAATAGAAATATGGTGAAGTTTTTTATAGTAATGGCTATGCTATTGGGGAGTAGCGTTGCAAGTGCAGAAAATAAACAGATAACAAGTCCTGATGGGAAGCTGGTAGTAACACTCTCAGATGTGGATGGAAGACCTTCTTATTCTGTTAGTTATGACAATGTTCTCTTTTTGAAACCATCTCCATTGGGGATGATTGCAAATATAGGAGATTTCTCATCGGGGATGTCGCTGGAGAAGAATGTTTCAACAAATAAAATAGATGAAACATACGAGTTAGCTTCTATTAAGCAGAGCAAGGTTCGTTATGTGGCAAATGAAGCTGTATTTTCGTTTACGCAACAAGGGAAAACAATTTATGATGTTATATTCCGCATAAGTAATAACGATGTTGCTTTTAAATATAAGATATATCCGCAAGGTGAGACACTAAGTTGCGTGGTTAAGCAAGAAGCTACGGGATTTGTGTTTCCTGACGGAACCACCACTTTCCTTTGTCCGCAAAGTAAACCGATGGGAGGATTTGCCCGTACTTCTCCAAGTTATGAGACGTCTTATACGGCAGATGATGTCGCAGGGAAAAATGGCTGGGGAGAAGGATATACATTTCCCTGTCTGTTCCGTAATGGAGATAATGGTTGGGTGCTTGTTTCCGAAACGGGAGTAAATGGTGGATATTGTGCGAGCCGTCTGTTGGGACACAAAGGAGGAACGTATACAATCGGATTTCCGCAAGAAGGTGAAGCAAATGGGAATGGTACGGTTTCTCCAGGGATAGCATTACCGGGCGAGACGCCTTGGCGTACTATTACTGTGGGCAAGACTTTGGCTCCAATAGTGGAGACAACGGTTCCTTTTGATGTTGTAAAACCGCTTTATCCGGCAAAAGGAGAGTATACGTATGGACGGGGTTCATGGAGCTGGATTATCGGTATGGATGGAAGTACTAATTATAAAGAGCAACTCCGGTATATTGATTTTTCGGCAGCAATGGGGTATCAATCTGTGTTAGTGGATGCCTTGTGGGATAAACAAATAGGACGTGATAAAATTGAAGAATTGGCTAAATATGGGAAGGACAAAGGGGTAGCTCTTTATTTGTGGTATAATTCGAATGGGTATTGGAATGATGCTCCGCAAACTCCGAGAGGTATTATGGATAATGCGATAGCCAGACGTAAGGAGATGAAATGGATGCAAAGCATTGGTATTCGTGGAATAAAAGTTGACTTTTTCGGAGGTGACAAGCAAATGACTATGCAGTTGTATGAGGATATCTTGTCGGATGCAAACGAGTACGGTCTTTTAGTTATTTTCCATGGATGTACTTTGCCTCGTGGCTGGGAACGTATGTATCCTAACTTCGCATCGAGTGAGGCTGTATTGGCTAGTGAAAATCTTCATTTCTCTCAAGGCAGCTGTGATAATGAGGCCTTTAATGCTACCTTGCACCCGTTTATTCGTAATACTGTGGGTAGCATGGATTTTGGAGGTAGTGCATTGAACAAATATTATAATGCGGATAATGCTCCACGGGGAAGCCGGCGGGTAACATCAGATGTCTACGCACTGGCTACGGCGGTTCTATTTCAGAGTCCGGTACAGCATTTTGCTTTGGCACCGAATAATCTGACCGATGCTCCTGCATGGGCTATTGATTTTATGAAAGAGGTTCCAACGACTTGGGATGAGGTACGTTTCATTGACGGTTATCCTGGTAAATACGTTATTCTCGCCCGTCGTCATGGAGACAAATGGTATATTGCCGGAGTAAATGCGCAGAAGGAAACACTGAAACTTAAAGTTAATTTGCCGATGTTCTCCAATGGGGAAAAGGTGAGACTATTTAGTGATGATAAGGTATTGCAGGGCGGTGTGAAACAAATAGGAATAGGAAAGAAACAAGAATTGCAATTGACTATTCCTTGCAATGGTGGAGTATTAATAACCAAATAACTGTTTAGACAGATAGAATATGAAAAACTTGAATTTTTGGGGTGTATTACTCCTGTTGGCAATGACTGCCGTCACTTCGGGAGTGGCACAAAATCCTATTATCCAGACAAAATATACCGCCGATCCGGCTCCGATGGTATATAATGATACCGTTTTCCTTTATACAACTCATGATGAGGATGATGCCGAAGGATTCAAAATGTTGGACTGGTTACTTTATACTTCCACCGATATGGTGAATTGGACTGATCATGGAGCGGTCGCTTCTCTGAAGAGTTTTGATTGGGTGAAACGTGATAACGGTGCCTGGGCAGAACAAGTCATCGAACGTAATGGCAAATTTTATATGTATTGTCCGATTCACGGTAATGGTATTGGCGTATTGGTATCCGACTCTCCTTACGGCCCTTTTAAAGACCCTTTGAACAAACCGTTGGTTTGGCAGAAGGAGCATTGGTACGACATTGACCCGACCGTATTTATTGATGATGACGGACAAGCGTATATGTATTGGGGCAATCCGAATGTTTATTATGTGAAACTGAATGAGGATATGATTTCATATTCGGGGGAAATTGTACAAGTGGAAAATAAACCGGAACATTACCAGGAAGGTCCGTGGGTGTATAAACGGAACGGGCATTATTACATGGCTTTCGCTTCAACTTGTTGTCCGGAAGGGATTGGCTATGCTATGAGCGAAAAAGCTACCGGACCATGGAGTACAAAAGGATATATTATGCGTCCAACAGAGCGGAGTAGAGGAAATCATCCTGGAATTATCGATTATAAAGGTAGCTCTTATGTATTTGGCCTAAATTATGATTTGCTTCATTTGGAAACATTGGATCATAAGGAACGTCGTTCCACGTCTGTTGCAAAAATGCATTATAATCCGGATGGAACTATTCAGGAAGTTCCTTATTGGCAGGAGACGAAACTGGAACAGATTGAAAACTTTAATCCTTACCGTAGAGTGGAAGCTGAAACGATGGCTTGGGGATATGGTCTTAAAACTGGAAATCATGAGAATGGTGGTTTGTATATAACCGATATCGATAATAATGAATATCTGTGTGTGCGTGGTGTCGACTTTGGCAAGAAAGGAGCAAAGAAATTCAGTGTAAGCGCAGCTTGTGTTGAAAAAGGCGGAATGATAGAAATTCGTCTGGATAGCACTGAAGGGCCGGTAATAGGTAGTGTCAGTATATCACCGACAGGAGGACTGGATATATATAAACAGATGTCATGTCGGATAAAGAATGCAAAGGGTGTACATGATCTTTATTTCTGCTTTAAAGGAGAGAAAGGAAACAAACTTTTCAATCTGGATTATTGGGAATTTGAATAGCTTTTATTCAAAAAAAAATAAGATTGTAATGTGTTTATAATCAGTGCAATTGTTTGGGTGTGCTACAAGGGAAAAGATAGATGTAACATTGAAAATGAAGATGTTATTTAGGAAAAGAAGCCCGTAACATAATTATGTTTGTAGTTTTATGAACTGGCATATCTTTGCAGAAAAGATCAGTAATTCATATTTGATTATAAAGAAAATAAGAAGTATTATGAAGAATACACAGGTAATACAATTAATGTCAATCGTCTGGCTCTCCATATTTATGCTGGGGATAACAATGATGTCATGTAGCTCAAAGAAGGAACAACAATTACCGGCTATTGGAAAATCTGTGGCCCTCTTTGATTATTTTTCTTATAAGGGAAATGATGATTTTTATATTTCCAATCCTCTGTCAGGTGAAGACTATTTCTATAATCCTATTTTGCCGGGATGGTATTCTGATCCTAGTGTTTGTACAAATGGAGAAGGTGATTATTTCCTAGTAACATCTACATTCACTTATTTCCCCGGTATTCCTATTTTTCACAGCAAAGACTTGGTGAATTGGAAACAGATAGGGCATGTGTTGAACCGTGCTTCGCAATTAGTGAATATGGAAGGACAGAAAGTGAGTGGCGGTATTTTTGCTCCGGCTATTTCTTATAATCCGTATAACAAGACATATTATATGGTAACAACCAATGTCGGAGCCGGAAATTTCTTTGTTAAGACGCAAGACCCGTTTGGTGAATGGTCGGAACCCATCATGTTGCCGGAGGTCGGAGGTATTGATCCTTCTTTCTTTTTTGATGAAGATGGTAAGGCATATATTGTTAATAATGATGAGGCTCCGGATAATAAACCTGAATATAGCGGACACCGTACTATACGCATACAAGAGTTTGATGTGAAAACAGATAAGACGATCGGTCCCCGTAAAATTCTTGTAAACAAAGGAGCTCAACCGGCAGACAAACCAATTTGGATAGAAGGTCCTCATTTATATAAGATAAATGGAAAGTACTTCTTGATGTCCGCCGAAGGTGGAACGGGAAACTGGCATTCGGAAGTGATTTTCCGTGGTGATTCTCCGATGGGTAAGTTTCTTCCATGGAAAAACAATCCGATTCTGACGCAAAGACATTTGAATTCTGACCGTCCTAATTCGGTAACCTGTGCTGGTCATGCAGACCTGATTCAAACAAAAGAGAGAGATTGGTGGGCTGTTTTTCTGGCTTGTCGCCCTATTAATAATCAGTTTGAGAATTTGGGACGTGAAACATTTATGATGCCGGTGAAATGGAGTGAAGACGGATTCCCGTACATGACACAAGGAGATGATTTAGTACCTATGATTGTAAAACGTGAAGGTGCGAAACGCGATACGACAGTTACTTATGGTAATTTCGAGTTAATAGCGAACTTTGATTCTCCTGTACTTGATATGCCATGGATGACTTTAAGAGCTTCTGCTTCCGATTTATATTCATTGACGGAAACGCCCGGATACCTGACCTTGAAGTGTGCAGATATTAGCGCTACGGAAAAGAAAACTCCGGCATTTGTCTGTCGTCGGTTACAACATCATAAATTTGAATGTGCTACCCGTATGTTGTTCAATCCTTCTAACGATAAGGAAACAGCCGGAATGTTATTGTTTAAAGATGAGGCGCATCAATATTTCTTCTGCTTGAATAAAGTGGGTGAGAATAAAAATATTTCTCTGAAACAAATCGGTGAAAAGGAACAGACATTGGCTTCAGATGAAATAGACGCAGATACAAATGAGGTATATTTGAAATTAGTATCTCAAGGAATTGGTTACGACTTCTATTATTCTATTGATGGTGAAAAAAACTGGAAACTGCTTTGTAAAGATGTAGATTCCAGTTATCTCTCTACTACAACGGCTGGTGGATTTACCGGTACTACAATTGGATTATACGCTACTTGCAAATAATTATTTTTTTTATATAAATCTAATACTAGCAACTATGGGTGATATTTATAATGATAGCTAATGCAATTAAAAAAGAATGATGATTAGAAAACAATGTAGTTAATTAACATCTTAAACTAATGGTAATGAAAAATGTAACGAAGAAAATTCAAAAAATTCCTTACCTGTTTCTCCTTATGTTGTTTAGTTTTGTAACAGCATCAGCACAGAAAGGGATAACGGTGAGGGGAACGGTTCTTGACAGTAATGGTGAGACAATCATTGGAGCCTCAGTAACTTTAAAAGGTAATAGTTCAATAGGTACAATCACAGATATAGATGGCAATTTTGTATTGACTGTGCCCGGTGAGAAGTCTGTCCTTATTGTTTCGTATGTAGGAATGAAACCGCAGGAAGTAAAAGTGGTTTCTAAAGGTCTTATTAAAGTAACATTGGAAGATGACACCAAGCAACTGGAAGAAGTGGTTGTGGTGGGTTACGGACAACAAAAGAAAGCGTCTGTGGTAGGTGCTATTGCACAAACCACTGGTGAGACATTACAGCGTGCAGGTGGTGTGTCGAATGTGGGTGCGGCATTGACGGGTAATTTGCCGGGTGTGGTGACTTCTGCCTCTACTGGTATGCCGGGTGACGAAGACCCGAAAATTGTAATTCGTAGCGTTAGCTCGTGGAATAATAGCGAACCGCTTATCCTTGTGGACGGTATCGAACGTCCGATGAGCAGTGTGGACATGAGTTCTGTACAGTCTATATCTGTATTGAAGGATGCGTCGGCAACTGCTGTTTATGGTGTGAAGGGTGCCAATGGTGTCATTCTTGTAACCACTAAGCGCGGTAACGAAGGTCGGGCCAAGATTGACGTAAGTATGAACATGACGGCTAAAGTGGTTTCTGCTCTGCCGGGAAGAATGGAGTCGGCGGATGCGTTGTATGTGCGTAATCAGGCTGCCGAATATGAGTTAGGCTTGAATCCTGCTTCTTGGAATAAAATATTGCCGATGGAGACGATTGACAAATATCGCCATCCTGCTAATTTGGAAGAGGCCGAACGTTATCCGAACGTTGACTGGCAGAAAGAGCTTTTCAAAGATTATGCCATGTCATACAATCCGAGCATCAACCTGTCGGGTGGTACACGCCACGTCAAATATTTCGCTGCGGTAGACTTTCTGCATGAAGGTGACTTGTTCCGCGAATGGGACAATAACCGTGGTTATCAGGCAGGTTACGGATTCAACCGTATTAATGCACGTAGTAATTTGGACTTCAAGATTACCAAAACTACCGTATTGAAAGCCAATATTTTCGGTTCTTACGGTGTGAAGAAATCACCGTGGGGAGTTGCCGACGATTCATTTGGTGCCTCGCAGTTGTGGCAGGCTGCCTACAGTTCTCCGTCAGACGCTTTCTTGCCCCGTTATTCCGACGGTACGTGGGGATACTACAAGCCCAATTCGCAAGGTGCGCCGAACTCTGTGTTGAATCTCGCCAATGCAGGCTATGAAATGCTTACTACTACCCGCGTCAATACTGACTTTGTATTGGAACAGGATTTGAGTTTCCTCGTAAAAGGATTACGTGCAAGTGCCATGATTTCGTGGGACAACGTGTTTGTGGAAGCCGGTCGTGGTGTCAATGACTTGAATCACGGGACGCAGACCAAATGGATAGATCCGGAAACAGGCGAGGTGCATTATAGCAACGCGCAAACCGACTCTAAAACCGGACTCGATTTTCAGGAAGGTATCTTGTGGTCTACAGCAGGTGGTGCTGTGCGGGACTGGTCTACTCAACGCAATCTTTTTTATCAAGGACAATTGTCATGGAGCGGCAAGTTCGGTGACCACGATGTCAGCGCCATGGGAGTGTTCAACCGTACCGAACGAAGCACTGGTAGCGAATTCCCTCACTATCGTGAAGACTGGGCGTTCCGCGCCACTTATAGTTATGGCAACCGTTATTTCTTGGAATACAACGGTGCATACAACGGTTCCGAGAAGTTTAGTCCCGACTATCGTTTCGAGTTGTTTAACTCAGGTGCGTTGGGCTGGATGATAAGCGAAGAAAAATTCTTCAAGCCTCTTCGTAAGTGGGTAGATATGTTGAAAGTACGTTATTCTATCGGTGAGGTAGGTGACGATAATCTTGGTATTCGTTTTCTATATGCTACACAGTGGGCTTACGGAGGTAAGTCTTTCCACGGTTTGAACAATCGAACCGAGTCTCCTTACACTTGGTACAAGGAAGCTACGGTAGGTAATCCCGATGTACATTGGGAAACAGCTTTGAAGCAGAATATCGGTGTTGATTACGCTTTCTTCGATGGTTTGCTTGCCGGTAGTTTGGAATTTTTCTATGACAAGCGTTCGGACATTCTTGTAGCCGGCGACAAACGTGCCACTCCCGGTTATTTAGGAATTTCCGCCCCGGCTGCCAACTTAGGACGCGTGCGTACGAAAGGATACGAATTGGAACTTCGTGTAAATAAAACATTGAACAACGGTCTTCGTCTGTGGGGTAACTTCAATATGACTCATGCTGAAAACAAGATTCTCAAATACGATGACCCTGTGTTGCGTCCCGCATACCAGAAGTCGGAAGGATTTGCCATCGGACAAGACCACGCTCATCTTACGGCAGGATTTGCCAACACGTGGGACGAAGTATTCGCCATGCCTACACACAATACGATGAACGATCAGAAATTGCCCGGACAGTATATCACTATGGACTATAATGGTGATGGCGTGATAGATGCCAACGACAGCGCTCCTTACGGCTATACGGGTACTCCCGAAAATACGTACAACGCTACTATCGGATTCGATTACAAGGGATTCAGCTGCTTTGTACAGTTCTATGGAGTGACCAACGTCAACCGTTATGTGGGTTTTACTTCCTTGCACAATAACGTGAATACTGTATTCGACGAAGGAGTATTCTGGTCGAAAGATCGTTTTGATGCAGATGCTCCCATGCCTCGTATCAATTCTACTCCGAGTTATTATGAAGGTACTCGCTTCCATTACGACGGTTCGTTTATTCGTCTGAAGAATGCTGAAGTGGCTTACACTTTTACACAACCTTGGGTAAAGAAAATTGGATTGAACAGATTTAAAATATTCCTGAACGGAAACAACCTTTGGGTATGGTCGCGTATGCCGGATGACCGCGAATCGAACTTTGCAGGTACGGGATTGGCTTCGCAAGGTGCTTATCCTACTGTACGTCGTTTCAATCTGGGTATTAAATTTGACCTTTAAAACATCATCGAATTATGAAAAAATACATTATAAAATATGCTGTAATGGCTTGTTTGAGTCTCGGATTGACGGGTACGACTGCTTCGTGTACCGACTATCTGGACAAGGCACCCGAATCGGATGTCACTCCGGAAAATGCCTTTAAGGACTTCCACAATTTTCAGGGATTTGTAGAAGAGCTTTATGCTTGTATTCCCGACATGGCCAAACAATACTGGTCAAACTCTTGGAACTGGGGTGAAGACGAAGTGATTGGTGTAGACTGCAATTATCACATGGGCTATAAAGTGGACCAAGGCGACTTTTGGGGGTGGCAGGCTGAACACGACGGCTGGGGGGCCGGATTTATGGATTGCAAAACTCTGAATCTGGACTTTACTACTCCGAACGACGGATTCAGATGGAACCGCGACTTGTGGCCCGCTTCTTGGTACGGAATCCGTAAATGTAATACGGGATTAGCAAATCTGGACCTGCTTACCGATGCAACGCAGGAACAGAAGAACGCCATTGCCGGACAGCTTTATTTCTTCCGCGGGTGGTTTCATTTCATGCTGATACAATATTTCGGCGGATTGCCTTATATAGATAAGGTGTTGCCTCCCAACGAAACATTCAACGAGCCGCGACTCAGCTATCACGAATGTGCCGACAAGGCTGCCGATGATTTCCGGATGGCTGCCGATCTGCTGCCTATTGATTGGGACAAGACATCTATCAGCCCGAGCACGAAAGGATACAACCAACTGCGCATCAACAAAATCATGGCACTGGGCTATTTAGGTAAAAACTACCTGTGGGCAGGAAGTCCGTTGATGAACAAGGTGTCCACAGGAAGCGAATCCTACAATCAGGAATATTGCCGGAAGGCTGCCGAAGCGTTCGGGGAGTTGCTTACGCTGGTAGAGAACCGACAGACGCAATATAGCTTGGTGGACTTTGAGGACTATTCCGACCTCTTCTACACATACGGAAAGAATGCCCAAATGCCGGGTTCTACAGAAGCATTGTTCAGAGGATTGGTGGCAGATGGCTGGCAAAACTCAACTTTTGGTTTAGCTCTTCAGTTTGTGCCTGCCAGCTATAAGAAAGATAACAATCCGCAACTCTCGCCCACAGCCAACTATGTACACTATTACGGTATGGCAAATGGATTGCCGCTCGACGACCAGGAATCCAAGTGGGACAAGACTCATCCTTGGAAAGGACGCGACCCACGTTTCTATCATGATATTCGCTTCGACGGTTCGCCTATGGTATCTGATGCAAAAAAAGATTCGGAGGAGGTCGGTGACTTAGCCGTTGCATCCCTCTACACAGGCGGAAACGCCCGTGACGACCAGTTCGGAAGCCGTACCGGATTCCTGCTTGGCAAGTTTATTCCGGTGACAGCCAATAAATGGGATGATGGCTGGGGATGGAGTCCGCAGATGCATATCTATTGCAGCTATATGCGTCTGGCAGACATTTATCTGATGTATGCTGAAGCTGCGGCAAATGCTACCGGCTCGTCTACAGGAAAGTCAACCAACTGTACACTTACGGCACTGGCCGCAGTCAACACCATCCGCAAACGTGCGAGAGTAGAAGGTGTCAATGCCAAATATACCGGTTCAATCGATCTGTTCAACAGTGAGATTCGCCGCGAACGTGCGGTAGAACTTGCATACGAAGGACACCGTTTCACTGACTTGCGTCGCTGGTTGCTTATCGACAAGAAACCTTATACCGAAAAGACTGCTGTCGATTTCCAACGGGTAGGCGACCTTGCCGAGAACCCTCAGGAAACAGCTGTAAGCGGCTATACATATCGGGTAATCGTGACGCGTAATTTCACGGAGAAGCATTACTGGTTGCCTCTGAAATTGTCTGACGTGACCTTGTATCCGGAGTTCTATCAGAATCCGGGATGGTAAACAAGTGACTTATTAAACGAAATAGAATATCATGAAACAAATTCATAAAAATATAATTCTTAGCGCCGGACTATTGTTTGCTTCTGCCGGGCTGATGGCTCAGACGGATGTGGAGAAGACTGATACATTGGCTCAGAAAGTGAATGTGGCTTTCCGCACAGTGGACCGGGCGGATTTGATGGGTGGTGTCTCGTCCGTCAATGTAGAGGAACTGACTAATAAAAGTTATTCGCTGTACAGTCTCGACAATATGCAATCTTTAGTGGGAGGTTACAACGGACAATTATGGAACATGGGCGAAGCGTTGGTATTGGTAGACGGAGTCCCTCGTGAGGCAAACAACATTCGTCCTACCGAAATAGCCCAAATCACATTCCTCAAAGCAGCGCAAGCCGTGGTGCTTTACGGCAGCCGTGGTGCGAAGGGAGTCATTCTTATCACCACGAAGCGCGGATGCGATAAAGACTTGCGGGTGAGTGCGCGTGCCAATGCCGGTATCAATGTGCCTAAAAGCTATCCTAAATATCTGGCTTCTGCCGAATACATGACGTTGTATAACGAGGCGTTGCGTAACGACGGGTTGGATCCCGCTTTCTCGGATGAGCAGATTTACAACTATGCAAGCGGAAGTAACCCTTACCGTTATCCGAACATCAACTTCTTTTCCGATGACTATATTCGGAAGACAAGTCAGGACTATAACGGAGTGGCCGAGTTTTCGGGCGGCGGACGCTACGCCAACTTCTATACGAACATCGGTTACGAGAGTTCCAACGACTTGCTCAACTTCGGTGAAAGTAAGAACAACCGCAATTCGCGCCTGAATATCCGCGGTAATGTGGATTTGCGTATGAACGATTGGATCAGCGGTTGGGTAAATGCAAATGCTATCTTCTACGATTCCCGTCACGATAAGGCAGACTACTGGGCTAACTCGGCTACGTTACGTCCGACTGCTCCCGGTTCGGCGCCTCTTGTACCTTTCATTCCCATTGAGTTTGTCGATAAAAACGATGCTGCTTCGTGGACGTTGATCAATAATAGCAATTACCTTATTGACGGCAAATATCTATTGGGAGGTACGCAGTTGAACATGACTAATCCTTTTGCTGCCATGTATGCGTCCGGTTATCAGAAAGCTACTTCACGTCGTTTCCAGTTTGATGCGGGAATCAACCTCGATTTGTATAAAGTACTGAAAGGATTGTCATTCCGTACACAGTTCTCCGTAGACTACGGAACTTCTTACATCACTTCTATCGACGACGACTATGCAGTGTATGAAGCCTCTTGGAACAATGCTTTCGGAGGCGACCGTATTACTTCATTGACTAAGTACAATATGGACAAGCATACCGGTACGCAAAACGTATCGGGCAGTACGGCGTATCAGACCATTTATTTCTCTGCACAGTTCGGCTATCAGAACACTTTTGCCGACAATCATCATGTGAATGCATTGTTGTTGGCTCAAGGCAGCCAGCAGACCTATTCGGGTACCTACCATCGCACTAGCAATTCCAACTTGGGTTTGCAACTCGATTATAACTATGCCGGTAAGTATTACGCCGATTTCAGCATGGCAGCGGTTCATTCCGCCAAATTGCCCGAAGGCAACCGGATAGGGCTTTCGCCTTCGTTTACGTTGGGATGGCGTCTTTCCGAAGAGGGTTTCCTCAAAGATGCCGATTGGCTCGATAACCTGAAACTGATGGCAGGCTATAGTGTGCTCAATCAGGATTTGGATATCAGTGATTACTACATGTATGCTACCAAGTTTACACAGGCAGGTACGTGGTGGGGATGGAGCGAGGTAAACAACTCGATGCAGACCACCGACTTCCTGCAAGGTGGAAACCCCGACCTCGGCTACATCAAGCGTAAGGAATTTACGGTAGGATTGGACGCTTCTCTTTGGAAGGGATTGGTGAGACTCAATGCCAATTACTTCGTAACCAATACCGAAGGATTGCTGGCGCAGCCCCAAAATTATCCGTCTTATTTCCAGACTTATTATCCGAAGTCCGATATGCGTCCTTATATTAACATGAACAACCAACGTCGTACGGGTGTGGACTTGAGTGTAAATGTGGGCAAAAAGCACGGTGACTTTGAATGGAATGTGGGGCTTGTGGGTATGTACTACACCTCCAAGAACACCAAATGGGACGAGAATGTGAAATATGACTGGCTGAAAGCCGAAGGTGAGGCGATTGATGCTTTGCGCGGATATCAATGCATCGGATTCTTCAAAGACGCTGCCGATGTGGAAAGCTCGGCAAAGGTGAATGCTAATACCAAACCCGGTGATTTGAAGTATGTAGACCAAAACAACGACGGTGTCATCAATGAGCAAGACCAGGTGGTATTGGGCAAGTGGGGTGCTTCCTGGGTGATGGGTCTCAACCTGACTGCCAAGTACAAAGGCTTCACATTGTTTGTGGCAGGCACCGGATCGTTTGGTGGCAAAGGACTGAAGAATAATAGTTATATGCACGTGTATGGCGATCGCAAATATTCTGAAGTGGTTCGCGGACGCTGGACGGAAGAGACGGCAGATATCGCCACATACCCGCGTCTCACAACACAAGGTGGCGACCTGAACTTTGTGGCTTCCGACTTCTGGTTGTACGACACTTCACGTTTCGATTTGAACCGTGTTCAATTGTCTTACGACTTCCCGGCTGCTATGCTGAAAGGCAAACTTGTGAAAGGTTTACAAATCTATGCCAACGGAACAAGCCTGTTGACCTTGGCGAAGGAGCGTAAATATATGGAGATGAATGTAGGGACTTCTCCCCAATGCCGTTCGTACGCACTGGGTGTAAAGGTAGACTTTTGATGGGTCTCTCGTTGTAGAATATAAAAATATAGAATAAATAAGTCATGAAGAAAATTATAACAATATGTGCCTTTGCCGCTTGTCTGACCGGATGCGATGACTTGTTCGAACCGGCTATCGAGAACAACCTCGGACTGGAATATATGTACGAGAATTCGCAATATGCCGAAGGAATACTGGCAAATGCCTATACACGCATACCCTGCGCAGGCTATTCTTTCAACGACGTGGCTACCGATGACGCTGTGAGCAATGATGCGGAAAACAGCTGGCGTAAAATAGCCTCCGGCATGTGGACGGCAAACAACAATCCTGCCGACCGTTGGACTTCCTGCCGTTCCGCCATACAGTACATCAATCTTTTCCTTGCCAATGCCGACAAGGTGAAATGGGCGAAAGACGAAGTGGTGGCGCAGATGTTCTGCGACCGTGAGAAAGCGGAAGCCTATGGCTTGCGTGCCATGTATATGTATTACCTCCTCGAAGCCCATGCGGGCTATACCGAAGACGGTGTGTTGATGGGGGTGCCCATCCTGACCGAACCGGAAGCAGCCGGATCCAATTTCAATGTGCCCCGCAGCACATTTGTAGATTGCATGAAGGCGTTGAAAGAAGACGCCCGGTTGGCACTCGAAGGATTGCCTTGGGAATATGGTGACGCAGCGGAAATGCAACGCTTGTCTGCTAAATATGCAGGAGCAGACCAAGGCAAAGTCACCCGTGTGTTTGGCGCAAACTTTATCGGACGTATGTCCGGAAAGGTGGTGGAAGCGTTTGTGGCAAAAGCGGATTTGCTCGCTGCCAGTCCGGCATATAGTGACCAGTCAGGCGTTGATTGGAAAACGGCTGCTGCTAGTGCTGCAAAGGTGCTGAATCATATCGGAGGGGTAGACGGTATGGATCCTACCGGATGGACATGGTATTGCAATGTAGATGATATTGAAAAACTTAGCCCAACCGAATCACCTGCTGAAATTCTGTGGCGTGGTGAACGTGCCAAATCCCTCTCGCTCGAAGAAGATAACTTCCCGCCCACACTCTACGGTAACGGACGTATCAACCCAACTCAAAATCTGGTGGATGCATTCCCGATGCTGAACGGTTATCCGGTGTCTCATCTGTCCGGCGAATATGATGAAAATCTTCCGTACGCCAACCGTGACCCGCGCTTGGAAGCATACATTCTTTATAATGGTTGTAAGGCAGGCAATACGAATAAGGAAATCTTTACGGCAGCCGACGGAACTACCAATGATGCACTGAACAAGGTGGTAGGACGTTCTACCCGTACCGGATACTATCTGCGCAAACTGTTGCGTCAGGACATCAGCCTCGACCCGAATGCGAAAGCTGACCAGTATCATTACACACCGCGCATCCGCTATACCGAGATATTCTTGGCGTATGCCGAGGCGGCAAATCAGGCGTACGGTCCGCAAGATAAAGGAGGCAACGGCTATTCTGCTTATGATGTGGTGAAAAAGTTGCGCCACCGTGCCGGCATCGGTCGCGACAATGGTGATGCTTACTTGGAATCCATCAAGAACGATCAGGCAAAGATGGCGGAACTCATCCGCAACGAACGTCGCATCGAACTTTGTTTCGAAGGTTTCCGTTTCTGGGATTTGCGCCGCTGGAAGAGCAATCTGACCGAAACCGCTAAAGGGATGAATATCAGTGGAACCCGTTATACTCCGATGGAGGTAGACAAACGCTCGTTCAGTGAGTATATGTATTACGGTCCTATTCCTTATTCGGAAGTTCTTAAGTATGACGAACTGAAACAGAATCAGGGTTGGTAAACCGATAGTGTAAATTTAATAAAATGCTAAAGCATACAATGATTATGAATAAGACAATAATGAAATGCATGGTCCTTGGCTTGTTGTTTGCCGGCTGTGAAAACGGAGACAAAGAATTCGACGATTACGAATATCAGACCATCAGTTTTGCTACTCAGACTCCTATACGCACCATCACATTGGGCGAAGATGTATATCCTACCGAACAAGACAATGAATATCGGATGCAGATCATCGCTACATTGGGCGGTGTGTGGTCAAACCGCAAAGAGCGCACAGCACAGATTGTTATCGATGAAAGTTTGTGTACCAATGCTTATTTCGACAATGGCAAGCCGATACTTCCTATGCCTAAGGAATATTATACTTATTCTTCGGAACAGGTGGTATTTCCCAAAGGAGACATTTATGGACGTATGGACATACAGTTGACCGATGCTTTCTTCAATGATCCTCTCACGCCCGAACTCACCTATGTCATTCCGGTACGGTTAGCACAGGCTTCAGACTCTATCTTGGCGGGCAAACCTAAAGTTGAGTCTCCCAATCGCTTGAATGTGGCAGACTGGGACGTGCTTCCCAAAGACTATGCGCTTTATGGGGTGACCTACAAAAACAAGTATGAGGGCGTTTGGTTGAGTCGTGGCACAGACCAGCTCGACATCAATGGCAACACTTCTACGCTCAACCGTAACCCGCAGAATATAGAGAAAGCAGACCAACGTACATTGGGAACTATTGCCCTCAACAAAGTGCGTTATCCTCTTTCGCTTTCGGTGGATGTGGTGAATGAGAAAGGCGAATCTTCCAAGCAAACGTTGACAATGGACTTGGTGATAACGGTTGACGACAACGGCAATTGCTCCATCACTACCGACACACCGGGGGCTCAGGCAAGCGGTTCGGGCAAGTGGACCTATCATGGTGCCAAGAAAGCGTGGGGCGACAAAGACCGCGACCTGTTCGAACTGACCTATGAAGTGACT
This sequence comes from Bacteroides sp. 1_1_30, assembly GCF_020982715.1. Taxonomy (NCBI): domain Bacteria; kingdom Pseudomonadati; phylum Bacteroidota; class Bacteroidia; order Bacteroidales; family Bacteroidaceae; genus Bacteroides; species Bacteroides sp. 1_1_30. The sequence continues at coordinate 53,914 of NZ_JAJKHN010000030.1, read as the reverse complement.
TATGCGCCTTATGTGTTGAATGCTGTGACCGGTGAAACGGGCACTGCCAAATGTAGCAGCACGGACGCGCTGGTGTCACGCGACAGACAGAGCAAATTTGAAACTTTTAACGTGAAGTTGAAGTGAACCGCAATCTAAACAATTTAAGAAAACTACATGAAGATGAATAGAAAAAATAATATGGTATGGGGCACGCTGGTAGCAGCTTTGCTGGCTTCTTGCGTGGATACCGAGATTGCCGATGTCACGGTGACAAAACCGGAGTCGATAGCGCAATACGAGTATCTGAATGATTATGCCCCGCTGAAATCGTACATAGACCGTGCAGCTAATCCCGATTTTAAATTGGGATTAGCGTTGGCAGCCAACGAATTTATCGAAGGAGGATTGGTATTTCGTTTAGCGGAAGCCAACTTCGACGAAGTGACCGCAGGCAATGCGATGAAATATGCTTCGTGTGTGAACGATAAAGGGGAGATGAATTTCGAAACTGTGGATAAATTTGTCACTGCCGCCCAAGCTGCCGGAATTACTATATATGGACATACATTGGCTTGGCATGCACAGCAGAATAATAAGTATTTGAATTCTTTGATTAAAGACAAAGAATTGCCGCCCTCTGTAGGAGAAGGAAATTGTTTGCATATCAATACTTCTGAAGCGAAGGCGAATCCATGGGATTGGCAAAATTACTATGATTTGGAATCTCCTCTTTTACAAGGGAAATCTTATGTATTCTCTATGAGAACCAAGGCTTCATCAGCTGTGACATTTCCGCTTTGGATAGAAACACCGAATGCTGGTAATACACATTATGGCATACCACAGATTTCAGCAGGAACTACATGGAGCACAATAAGCATTGAATTTACACCTAATAGTGATTGTTCTCGTTTGTTATTCAATTTCGGACAGTTTGGAGGAGATCTTTGGTTTGATGACATGGTGCTGGTTGAAAAAGGTTCTGAGCAAAATATGATAAAGAACGGAACTTTTGAAGAAGGAAATCTGCCTTCTAATTGGTCTAAACCAAGTTGGCATGCGCATTCTTATTCAATTATACCTACACCGGGAGATGCGGCAGTAGAGATTTTAACTGACATCATTACTAATGGTGATGCGCAAGGCAGTGAAACTACCAATTTTGTTTCTACTCATGTGGGAGGAGCTAATGCTGCTTGCGATATTGTTGATGGAGTAGGTAAAGACGGTAGTCGTGCTTTCGTTGTTACTTCTGCTGGTGGAGGAACAAACAGTTGGGATACTCAATTCTTTTTGTATGCTGACCGTCCGTTGGTGGAAAATGATGTTGTACGTATCTCTTTCGATTATCGTGCAGATACATCCAATAATTCTGAGTTTCAGGCTCATGCTGCCCCTGGAGCTTATATTCATAATGATGGTGGGTGTGCTGTTAGTTTCACTACGGAATGGCAACACTTTGAAAAAACTATTACTATTAACACTACCCTTTCTCCTGAGGGAAACATGCAGACTTTTGCATGGAACTTGGATGTAGGCGCGCCCAATGCACCTGCTAATAAATATTATTTTGATAATATCAAATTGCAAATAGTTACTAAAGGTAACACTATTCCTCTTACTCCCGAAGAGAAAAAAGAAGCGCTTACTCGGGCAATGAACAATTGGATTGAAGGAATGATGAAAGCTACTGGTGGTTACGTGACTACTTGGGATGTAGTGAACGAAGCTATTTCAGGTGGTGGCAACGACGGTGAAGGTTTCTATGTCTTGCAATCTGCATCTAATGCCGGTGCTGACGCTGCCAATAATTTCTACTGGCAAGATTACTTGGGTAGTGAAGATTATGTTCGTATTGTTGTAGCTGCCGCCCGTAAATATTATGCAGAAAACGGTGGTGTTAAACCTCTCAAACTTTTCATCAACGATTACAATCTGGAATCCACTTGGGATAACAATCAGAAAGCCAAGAGCTTGGTACACTGGATAGAGAAGTGGGAATCTGACGGTGTGACAAAGATTGACGGTATCGGTACACAGATGCACGTGGCTTATCGCGCCAATGCTGCTGACCAGCAGAAGCAAGAAGAACATGTAGTGAAAATGTTTGAAATCTTAGCCAAGAGTGGCAAACTCGTGAAAGTATCTGAGCTGGATATGGGATATGTGGATGAAAGCGGCACTACGGTGTTGACAAAGGATATGACAGAAGAACAACATAAAGCGATGGCTGAATATTATAAGTTTATCGTGAAGAAATACTTCGAGATTATTCCTGTGGCACAGCAATACGGCATCACGCAGTGGTGTGCTACCGATGCTCCCGGTGCCCCCGGTGATTCTAACTGGCGTGGCGGTGAACCTGTAGGTTTATGGGATTCCAACTACAACCGTAAGCATACTTATGCCGGTTTTGCTGACGGATTGGCTGGTAAATAATAGAGATTGATAAGAAAAGGCAGCGGGGCATATAACATGAATCCGCTGCCTTTATTGTTTCAATAAAAGTCGGATAATAATGAAAAACATATTATTTATTTTAAGTTTGATTATTTGGTGTAGCTGTAGTAATGAAATTCTGTTTGATATAGATAAAGTAGGAGATATAGTTACAAGGGCTGCAAATTCGGATAGTACATATTGTTTTGGGGCTTCAGATTCGGATGTAGTGGAGGACTTTGTTATTAGTCCGAAGGATGACTCACAACCTCTTAGTAGAACTTTATGTTCCTATGTAGAGGTTAATGGAACAAAAACATTATTGCAACCTGAAATAGTGAGTGGTCCTTCATGGTTGGATTATCTTATATGTTTTCAGTATTATGATATATATGTTCTATCGGTAGTAGCCCAGGACAATACTTCCTCTCTCAGAAGTGGAAAAATTGTATTGAAACAGCCGGGATCTAATAAAACATTAACAGTTGGTATTACTCAAAATGGAATTGATAATCGCATAATGATTTCAATGAAAGAACTGTATTCCAATCATCCTATTTTTACTGCCACGACAACTTATCCCGTAAAAAAAGATATAAGTTGCAGAATCCCATACGAAGCATACAATGATGGTGGAAAGTATGAGAGTAGTGCATCAATCACTATTCCTAAAGGGGAAACGAAAGGAACTTACGAAATGGATTATAACGGCTCTCCGTTAGTTTTTTATCATGGTGATATAAAAGGCTATAAATTGTATGAAGGAACTATCAGTGGTGACGGTATTTACAACTATAGTTTTTATCGCTATTGGTAGTATTGTTATTTTTGCAACAACTATTATGTAACATCAACATCATTATGAAAAAGATAATTTATTTGCTGGTGTGGATAGGCATGACTTTGGCGTCTTGCTCAGACGAAAGCTCTCTTCCTATACAACCGGAGATTCCTGCCGAACCGGAAACACCTAAGGACGAACCGGCTCCGGAGAAAGACTATCATCAGTTGCCGGTGTTGCACGTAGAGGGGCGCTACCTTAAAAACGAAAAGGGCGAGACGGTCAATCTTCATGGATTTACACAGACCTACAGCCCCTTTTTTAACGATAACGCATGGACTAACTATGACGTGCAGTCGTGTCTCAGCTATAACAAACGTATGGTAGACGGAATTGTGGCTGCCGGATGGAAGTTCAACTTCGTGCGGATGCATCTCGACCCTTATTGGAGCGATGATACTTCAAAGCCGTTTGTACGATACGAAGGGCACGAACGCTTTTCCGAGACCCGTTTCCGCAAGTATCTCGACGAACTGTTTGTGCCGATGGCGGAGTATTTTGTATCTAAGGGAATGTATGTGGTGATGCGCCCGCCCGGGGTATGCCCCAACGAAGCTCCTTATCAGGGAATAGAGGTGGGCGATAGCTATCAGCAGTTCCTGCTTAACGTGTGGGACATCGTTTCGCAACATCCTAAAGTGAAGAACAATACGGACATCATGTTCGAACTTGCCAATGAACCGGTCAACATCAAAGGGACCGACGGCGCCTATGGTAGCACCTCCGATGCCTGCTTTGCCAATGCAAAGATTTACTTCCAGTCCATTGTAGACAAGATAAGGAGCCATTGCCGTAATATCATTTGGGTGCCAGGCTTGGCCTACCAGTCGCAGTATGCCGGGTATGCCACCCACCGCATCGAGGGCGATAACATCGGCTTTGCCGTGCACTGCTATCCCGGATGGTATGGCAGCGATGCCGAAAAAGACAGTGGCGAGGGAATCGGCTCTTCCACCGGTGGCGGCTACGAGCCCTTCCAGCGCGGATGGGATACGCAAGTAGGTCCGGTGGCGGCGATTGCCCCCATCATGGTGACGGAAATAGACTGGGCACCTTTGAAATACGATGCCACTTGGGGAAAAAGCATCACAGGCGAAGCCGGTGGCAAGGGCTTCGGCGCCAACTTCAAATATATAGCCGACAATGCGGGAAATGTGTCGTGGCTCTTTTTCACTACAAGAAGCCACGAGCTGGCAGCGTTTAAGGACGTGCCGGGTACAGAGGGCAACTATACGTTCCTCAACGATCCCGAAGCCTGTCCGTGGGCAATGTATCATTGGTTCAAGGAGTATGCCGAGGGAGTGACCGTCAATGGCGAGCCCGAGAGACTGGAACTGATGGGCGAGCAGGCGACACGCTCGTTGCAGATGGGAGGAGTGCACTACCTGAAAGTGAAGGCGGTGTATAAAGATGGCACCTCGCGAATGGTGACTGCCGAGGCGACTATCAATAGCTCGGACGAACAAGTGCTGAAGGTGGAGCCGACTGGCAAACTGGTGGCAGTGGTACCAGGCAATGCTACGGTAACGGTGACTTACCGCACAGCAGCGGGAAACAGCATGCAACAGACATTGCAGGTGACGGTGGTTTCGCCTTTTGTGCTGACGGAAGACGTGTTTGACCCTTCGATATGGGAAGAAGGCACCTTTGACGAAACGACCCGCATCTTGGTGACAGGCAAATATGGCTTTGGCGGATGGAAATACCCCGGCGGACTTGACTTGTCGGGCTACCGGAGGCTGACCGTGGAATTGGGCAACGACAACGAGTGCGGTGTCTCTTTCCGCCTTTTTGACAAGAACGACTACTGGACGAAGCCCGCCACCTACGATTTCGGACAGACACGCAGAGTGGTGGTAGATTTGCAGCAGATGAAAGATACTGACGGCAATAGGGTAGACCCGTCGCACCTCTACATTGTCGGGTTCTGGTCGACTGGTGGCAAGCCGATTGTGATAAGCAGCATGAAGTTGGAATAAATATAATATAGAAAGATAGTAAATGAAGAAGTTATTATTGTTGAGTTGTTTGTTGTGTGCAAGCCTTTGCGCGGTTGCACAGGATGCAAACTTTTACATTTATCTGTGCCTAGGGCAGTCTAACATGGAAGGCAATGCCCGCTATGAAGCACAAGATACGCTGGTGGATGCACGCTTCCAAGTGTTGGCGGCGGTAGACAATAAAGAGTTGGGACGCGTGAAAGGCGAATGGTATCCCGCCCGCGCTCCGCTGTGCCGTCCGAACACCGGGCTGACACCGGCTGATTATTTCGGACGGACCTTGGTAGAAAACTTGCCCCCGCATGTGCGCATCGGAGTGGTGCACGTGGCGATAGGCGGGTGCCGGATCGAGCTTTTCCAGAAAGACAAATGCGAGGAGTATATCAAAACAGCTCCCGACTGGATGGTGAATACGCTGAAAGAGTATGACAACGACCCGTATACCCGTTTGGTGGAGATGGCACGCATTGCACAGAAAAGCGGTGTGATAAAAGGGATACTTCTACATCAGGGCGAGTCGAACACCGGTGACAAGGAGTGGTCCCAAAAGGTGAAGAGCGTATACGACAACCTGCTTGCTGACCTTCATCTGCAGGCTGACGAGGTGCCCCTGATTGCCGGTGAAGTGGTGAATGCCGACCACGGTGGTGTTTGTGCAGGCATGAACGAGGTAATTGCTATGCTGCCGCAGGTGATAAAGAACTGCGCTATTGTCTCCTCCAAGGGGTTGAGCTGCGCTCCCGACCATCTTCACTTCGATGCTGCCGGTTACCGGGTGCTGGGACGCCGCTATGCGGCACAGGCACTCCACCTGATGGGCATTGAACTTCCTTCGCCCGATGATGTGTGGAAGCACACAGTGGCAGCCCCCACCAATATGCACGGCAGCGACTTCCCTCGTATCGACAAGGACAACCGTGCTTATTTCCGTTGCTACGCTCCCGATGTGAAACGCTTGCAGGCAGATGTTTGCGGCAAGAAGTATGAGATGGCCATGGACGAGCACGGCTGGTGGAGCGTGAAGACCGACCCGCTGCCGGTGGGATTCCACTATTATTTCCTGTTGGTAGACGGATTCAGGGTGGTAGATCCCTCTTCGTGCACCTTCTTCGGTTGTTGCCGCATGGCGAGCGGCATCGAGATACCCGAAGGGGCAGAGGGCGATTACTATCGCCCGCAGCAAGTGTCGCATGGGCAAGTGCGCTCCTGCACCTATTATTCGGAAGCGAAGAAAGAGTTTCGTCGTTGCATGGTGTACACACCGGCAGAGTATGAGTCTCACCCCAAAAAACGCTATCCGGTGCTCTACTTGCAGCACGGCATGGGAGAAGATGAAACCGGCTGGAGCACCCAGGGATATATGCACTACATCATGGACAACCTGATAGCCACCGGCAAGTGCGTGCCCATGCTCGTGGTGATGGATAGCGGAGATGTGGAGACTCCCTTCGTGCCGCGTCCGGGGAAAGATGTGAACGAAGAGCGTGCGCTTTACGGCGCTTCTTTCTATGATGTCATTTTGAAAGACCTCATTCCGATGATAGACCGTACATTCCGCACCAAGACCGACCGCGAACACCGTGCAATGGCAGGCTTGTCGTGGGGAGGACACCAGACGTTCCAAACAGCGTTGCCGCGTCTCGACATGTTCTCCTACATTGGCGGGTTCAGCGGGGCGATTTTCGGGCTGGACGTGAAAACGTGCTTCGACGGTGTGTTTGCCGATGCAGGTAAGTTCAACAAGAAAGTGCATTATCTCTTCCTCGGCTGCGGCACGGACGAACAGATGGGCACGAAGCAGTTGGTGGAGTCTCTCCGCAAACTGGGCATCAACGTGGCTTATTATGAATCGCAAGGCACCGGCCACGAATGGCTCACATGGAGACGCTGTCTGAAAGAGTTTGTTCCACACTTGTTTAAACATTGAAAATGATATGAATCTGAAAGCAAAACTTGTGGCGGCATTATTGCTGCTTGGAGGTGCTCTACCCCATGAGGCAGGAGCGCAAAATCCGTTTGTGCAAACCTGTTATACGTCAGACCCTGCTCCTATGGTGCATGATGGCACATTGTATGTCTATACGGGACATGATGAAGATAAGGCTGATTTTTTCTGGATGCAGGAATGGCGCGTGTATTCTACCAAAGATATGGTGAACTGGACCGATCACGGCTCTCCTCTTGCCATCGAATCATTCGACTGGGCGGACGACCGTGCCTGGGCAGCACAGTGCATCGAACGTAATGGTAAGTTTTATTGGTATGTCTGCCTGCATTCCAAACTTTCCAATACGATGGCAATCGGTGTGGCGGTAGGCGATTCGCCTGTCGGTCCTTTTAAAGATGCCATCGGCAAACCGCTTCATGACGGAAGCTGGGACTATATTGATCCTACGGTCTTCATTGATGATGACGGTCGTGCTTATCTGTATTGGGGAAATCCGAATATCTATTATGCAGAATTGAATGAAGATATGATTTCTTTGAAAGGTGGAGTGGGCAAACTGGAACAGACTGTTGAGAGTTTTGGTGCACCTAATCCGGAAAAGCGTGTCAAAGGTGTTAAGTATAAAGATACTTATACAGAAGGTCCATGGCTTCATAAACGGGAAGGAAAATACTATCTTCTTTATGCTGCTGGAGGTGTCCCCGAACATATTGCCTATTCCATGAGTGGCGGACCTCTTGGTCCGTGGAAGTATATGGGAGAAATCATGCCTTTACAAGATACGGGCTCGTTTACTAACCATTGTGGAGTGATAGACTATAAAGGCAATTCTTATTTCTTCTATCATACGGGTAAGCTGCCGGGCGGTGGAGGTTTCGGGCGAAGTGCGGCGGTGGAGCAGTTTAAGTATAACGCTGACGGCACTTTCCCGATTATTAATGCTACCCGGGAAGGGGTGTCACCGGTAGGTACGCTCAATCCTTACGAAAGGGTGGAAGCTGAAACAATCGCTTTTTCTGAAGGTGTGAAGTCCGAACCAAATGTGAAAACCGGTATATATATATCTGAAATTCATAATGGAGATTATATAAAGGTACGTGAAGTGGATTTCGGCAATAAATCCCCCAAACGGTTCACTGCTACCGTTGCCAGTGCCCTTCGTGGCGGAACACTTGAAGTACGTACAGACAGTATAAGCGGACCATTAATTGCGGAACTGACTATTCCTTCAACGGGAGGTTGGGAATGCTGGAAAACATTGCAGGCTGATATTGTAAAACCGGTCACAGGAATACAAGATATTTATTTTGTATTCAAAGGACGTAAAGGCTGCAAACTGTTTAACTTTGATTGGTACAAGTTTAACAGATAAACATGCTAGAGAGCAGTTGGGTTACTCTTCTTTTTTACTCAACTGCTCTTTCATATACATTGAAGGCGGCATTCCATACAATTCTTTGAATGTTGTCGAGAAATTATTAGGATCAGTGAATCCTGTTAACATGGCTATCTCGGATATGGTATGCTGTTTTTCGGACAATAAACGAGCGGCTTCTTTTAAACGTATATTACGTATAAAGTCACGGGTTGTCTGGTTGGTGAGCTCCTTGAGTTTCCTGTGAAGATGTACGCGGCTGATACCTACTTCGGTGGTGATTGTCTCTATTGTCAAGTTAGGGTTACCGATGTTTTCATTGATCACTTTCATAATACGTTCCATCAATTTCTCATCGGGTGATTTCACTTCCAGTTTCTGAACCTTGTTTTCCAGATTTTGCTGTCCTGTAAATACTTTGCGTAACTGCTGCCGTGTATTAATCAGATTTTCTACCGTCTTTTGCAGAATTTCGATATTGAATGGTTTCATGATATAGGCGTCGGCTCCTGTATTCAGACCTTCCAGGTTGTCTTCTTCCCTCGTTTTCGCAGTAAGCAAAATGACTGGGATATGGTTGAGATTTACATTCTGCTTGATCTTCCGGCATAAGGTAAGTCCGTCCATTTCGGGCATCATGATGTCACTAATGACTAAATCCGGAGCCTTTTTAAATATTTGCTCTAATGCTTCTTTACCATTACGGCTTTCCATGATATGAAATTTGTCCCCGAACTCCTTCGCTATATAATTTCGGATTTCTTCGTCGTCTTCTACAACTAATACGCGATATTTAGTTTTTACCCTGACTTTCTTTTCTTCCTCATTTTCTATAATGGGAGAGATGACAGGAACAGTTGGTACGGCTACTGTTACCTTTTGCTCATTGTTGTCAACTTCTTCAGGTCGTAGATGCTTGTTACCCAACGGTAATCGGATAATAAAACGGCAACCCGGTTGTTCTTTATTATTTTCTACATAGATAATTCCATGATGTAATTCCACTAATGAACGAGTAAGATGTAATCCTATTCCTGTTCCGCCTTTCGGATTCTGTTGGCTGTTACGGATCTGATAGAAACGTTCGAAGATATGTTCTTTTTCCTGTTCATCGATGCCTGTTCCGGTATCCGCGATAATTATTTCGGCATATTGTTTCAAGGGATCGGGCAGTGTATTATCTTCTCCAGTACGGATGGTAATATCTATGTTTCCTTTTTCAGGAGTAAACTTGAAGGCATTAGACAGAATATTCAGGATAATCTTATCAAAATTACCTGTGTCTACCCATACATTCAGTTCCCGGAGCGTACTGTGAAGTTGTAGCTGGATATTTTTTGTATTTGCCTGTTGACCGAAAGTTGTACATAAATCTTCTATAAAAGGAATAATATTGGTCTCCCGGAACATCAGGAACATTTGTCCTTTATCAATTTTCCGAATATCCATTAGTTGATTGACAAGATTCAGAATACGTTCCGCATTTCTGTAGATAATATGATATATTTTCAGGCGTTCATTGTTCTCCTCATTCTTAATCAGTTTCTGTAGAGGACTGATGATTAGAGACATCGGAGTGCGTATCTCGTGAGAGATGTTGATAAAGAACTGCAATTTTGCTTCATTGATTTGTTCGGTATGGATATGTTGCAGCATTTCCTGATGCATTCTGTACCGATGTCTGATCTGAAGAATAATGATAAATATAATGGTCAGTAATAATAAGGAGTAGATAACTTTGGCCCACCATGAAGCATACCATGCAGGAGATATAAAGATGGTAATTTCTTTTATATTTGAATACACAGTGTTGTCTTTTGCTCTGATTTTAAAGTTATAGGTACCGGGTTTCAGATTGCTGAATGAGATACGGTTTACACCTTTGGGCAAACTAATCCATTTTTCATCGTTGATAGAATAAAGGTAGTTGATGTGTTCGGGGGCATTTAATTCCAGAGTGGCAAACTCGATACTGAACACATTGTCTTTATGGGATAGATAAAACTCTTTTGCGTTGAATACAGGGCAGTTGATAATATTGTGAATACCGGATTTCATTCCTTTTCTAACCGGATTGTTATGCAGGAAAAAGTCGGTAATTCGGATATTCCATGTTTTTGCCGGATTGATAATGTCTTGCGGATTGAAATAGGTGATACCATTCATTCCGCCAAACCAGATAATACCTTGTTTATCTTTGAAGGAGGCATTCTTGTAGAACTCATTTCCCTGTAATCCGTCGCTGACATAATAATTGATAAATATGTTGTTTTTCTTTTGGAATTGGGAAATTCCGGCATTGGTGCTTATCCAAAGAAAATCTTTTCCGTCTCCTTGTATGGCATATATTGTATTACTGGGCAATCCGTCTGCAGTAGTATAAGTGGTTAGTTCTTTCGTTTTTTTATTCCAACCGGATAATCCTTCGGAACTGCCCAACCAGACAACTCCGTCGGCATCTTCAAAGATTGAATAAATAACATTTTGTGAGAGTATCTTATGACTTTGAAAATCAGGACTGTCAAGGTCTATACAGTTGACGCCGTCATAAGTTCCGACATACAGTTTATTATCATCGGAATAGTGCAGGCAACCTATCCATTCGTTGATTAGAGATGTCTGAGATTGTACGGATGTAAATTCTTTCGTTTTCAGGTCATAGTAGAACAAACCGAATCCCATTGTCGCAATCCAAAGACGCTTGTTTTTATCTTCTGCGAAATCATATACACGTTGTATATAGTTGTTGTTCTTATCTACCAGTTTGTACTGGTAATCGCATAATCCTGTCTGTTTGTTCAGCTTTCCCATACCGTTGATAAATGAACCAATCCACATATTGTGTTCGGAGTCTTCATACAATTTAATAACAGTTGAGGGTACTGAATGAGGATGGGTGGTGTGTGAGAAATGTTTTGCCGGCTCCAATTTTTCTGTAAGGGCATAAATACCGTCGTTATCCGTTCCCACCCATAGAGTCCCGTTATTATCTTTGCAGAACGAAGTAATGCAACAGGAGCCTATGCAATTTTTATCTGTTGATTTATGTCCGATATACTTAAAGCTGTTGGTGCGGGCTGGGATTAATATAACTCCTTTCTGATAAACAGCTAACCATAAGTTACCCGAATTGTCCTTTAGGATGGAGTGTATTTTCGAGTTCCCCGAATCGAAATAATTATTGTCAAACTTGTATTCGGAGATTTCGTGTGTTCGGATATTATAAATGACTACTCCCTTGCCGTCAGTGCCGATATACAATTCATTGGGTATCCCGGAATAAAGGAAACAAACAGGAAGCTCGCCTTTCTCTTTCAAATCGATTGGAACAAAGGTTTTACGTTCTTTATCGTAAATGAATAGTCCTTTTCGTATACTTCCTACATAGATGTTGCCTCGTTGATCCTCACATATACTTTTGACGTATCCGTTGTCTTTAGACAAGTGTAACGTAAGCTGATTGTCGGGAGTGAGTTGATATACTCCTTCTTCCCCTTTTGCCATCCATACATTTTGTTTTTTATCTTCAAACAGGCTTCCGGGTGAAGTGACTGCAATATCGACTTTCCGGACAGTCAACAGATGGTCTTTGATGTCCAGCTTGCACAACACATTTCCGGATACCCATATCTCTCCGTTTTTTCGCTCTATGAAAGAATTAATGTTGCTTTCAAGCGTTTCTCCGGTATCTTCCAATTTGGCAAGTGGAGTAAAATTGTCCGTGGCCGGATCATACATTTGAATTCCTATATATGTGCCGATAAGCAAATGACCTTTGCTGTCTTCAAAAACAGTACGAACAAAATTGTGGGCTAACGAATGTTCATTATTGGGTTCATGTTTGTATATGGTAAATTTAGCACCGTCATAACGGTTCAGACCATCTTCTGTTGCAATCCAAATGAAGCCGTTCCGGTCTTGATATATTTGATTAATCAGACTACTGGAGAGTTCTTTGTCAGTAGTGAATAACTTAGGAGATTGTCCGTTGCATAACAAAGAAAACAATAATAATAGAAAAGTGAATACATTTTTCATAGTTATAGATCGTTGTTTGTTGTACAAAGAAAACTAAAAACCTAAATATAACCTAATAAAAAATGAATATTTTCATTAGGCTCCGGGAGTACAATCGGATGTTGTAACATCGTTTGTAAATAATGTAACATGAGAAAAGATTTATCCCTTCTTCTGTATTATTGTTTTCCTTCGATTGTATTTACAATATAGGTTTTACCCGCCTTTGTTTCGATGTCATATTCATAAACCTTCTGCAGTTTGGGAGATTGCGCACTTACCCCTTTGGCTACAAGAGGCCGTTTGATAGGAGTGGTGGCGAATAATCTATTTGAGCACTCTTTCCCGTTTACTTGTTTTAAGCCTTTCCCTTTCAGTGGGACATAAGACCGGATGCGGAGCGTACCGCCTATATTCGATCGGATGATCGCTTTATTTAACATATTGTTTTTCCAGTCCATATCGACAGTAAAGTTTCCACGTGCCACCAGCCCCTTCACACTTCCTTCTTCCCATGCATCAGGCAATGCTGGCAATAAATGCACGGCACCGTCATGACTTTGGAGCAACATTTCCGCTACTCCGGCTGTATAACCGAAATTACCGTCAATCTGGAAAGGCGGATGGGCATCCAGCATATTGGGATAGGTACGCCCGTTCGGATATTCTTTAGCCAAGTGATCGTTGGGCAATAGTTGAATCATATTTTTGATGATCTGGAAGGCATGGTTTCCATCCAGCATGCGTGCCCAGAAATTGACTTTCCAGCCGATACTCCAACCGGTAGCCTTATCACCGCGTTGCAGCAATGTGTTTCTTGCTGCCTGGAATAACTCGGGATTCGAGTATGGAGAAATTTGATTACTCGGATATAGCCCGTACAAATGTGAAATATGACGGTGCTCGTCCTTGGGATTGTCAACATCTTCAAGCCATTCTTGTAGTTGGTTATGTTTTCCTATTTGCATAGGTGGCAACTTCTCTAGTGTTTGTTTGAGGGAGTCTTGGAAAGAAGGGGCTTCACCTGCGATGTATGAAGCCAATAAGGTATTATGCAGTGCATCAAAGGCAATCTGGTTATCCATGGTGCAACCTGCCGTGATAGGACCGTGTTCCGGTGACACAGAAGGCGACACTACCAACCATTTATACACTGGATGTTCTACCAAGAAATCCATGTAGAACTGCGCTGTTCCTTTCAGGATGGGATAGTACTCTTTCAGGAACTCTTTATTTCCTGTAAAGAGGTAATGTTGCCAGATATGTTGTGCTAACCAGGCTCCCCCACTAGGCCACATTCCGGCTGCAGCAAAGTCTACAACTCCGCAAATTCGCCATAAATCAGTATTATGATGCGCCATCCATCCCCTACAATCATACATAGTTCGGGCTGTTTCTGCTCCTGTGACGGATAAATCTTTCAACATAGAGAATAGCGGACTATGTGTTTCACTTAAATTAGTGACTTCTGCCGGCCAATAGTTCATTTCTGTATTAATGTTGATGGTGTATTTACTATCCCAAGGTGCATGAGTACTGTTGTTCCATATACCTTGCAGATTAGCCGGTTGCCCACCCGGTTGCGAAGAAGAAATCAGCAGATAACGTCCATAATGGAAAAGTAGAGCTGCCATTGCCATGTCTTCCCCATTTCCGAAGTTTTCAATTCGTTTGGGAGTCTCCAGTTGGGAAGCTTTGCCTGTCGGTAATGTAAGGCGTACACGGTCAAATTGTTTTTTATAATAAGCGATATGGCTTTTGAGAGCTTTTTCGTAAGGTATTTGCATTGCTCTTTTCAGATATTCGCTGGTCCGTCGGGATTCATTGGCGCTGACATCCTGGTAGTTTACGTAGTTGGTTGCTGCCGATATATAAAGGGTGGCTTCTGTTCCTTCATTAATTTGGAGCGTATTTCCTGCCGGGCGGAGAGTGCCATTCGTTTTTACCTGGATTTGACATTCTGCCCGTAGTGCGGCTTTCAAACCTTCCTGCTCTTTCCCTTGACAGGTGACGGTCAGCTGATCATTCTGAACATTCACCTTATGTACTAGAGGGAAGTTATATGCAATAGTAAAGTTCAGTGCGTTTGCTTTACTTGCTTTGATATGCATAATAATGACATTATCAGTAAATGATGCAAAAGTGGTACGGGTATAAGTGACGTCATCCACTTGATAACGGGTAGTTGTCGTTGCATTCTCCAGATTCAGATCGCGGTAAAAGCCGGATGCGTTTTGGTGTTCCGGAAATTCCAGGTAAAGACTACCTAATGTCAGATAGCTCATTCCGTGTTGCTGGGTTAAGAAGTTGGCGTCAATGAGTCTTTGCGCTTCCTTGTTTCTCCCTTCAAAAATCAGTTTGCGTACAACCGGTAGCACATGTACGGCATTCGGGTTATTATTATTGTATGGAGAACCTGCCCAAAATGTTTCTTCGTTGAGTTGTAATTCTTCGCGTTCGATTCCGCCATATACCATGGCTCCAAGACGGGAGTTGCCAATAGGGAGAGCTTCCGACCAATTTTGTGCAGGTTGACTATACCACAGTTTCAGGTCCTGTCCTGAAACAAGGTTGCTTATTAATAGGAATAATACAAAAAAAGTGTTTCTGTTCATATTGTATGGATTTGTAGCAAAGGTAGCTCATTTCCCAATACAAAAGGCAAAAAACTGTTTCTGAAATCTACCTTGGAAGTAACTTCTTTCCATATTTATGTTACTAATATATATGTTGTATGTTCCAAATGATAAAATAATAACTGCCGGTTTCTTTTTGATTTATTATCAGCCTTGCCCTCTTGTCAAGTAGCTTGTTTGCAAGCTGATTAAGTAGGGAGGTATAAGAAGGGAAGCTGGTATAGTTGCGTTGGGATGCCGGTATCGTTCCATTAAAGTACCGGTATCATTAATTTCCCACGGCCGTGACAAGATCTTCCCACGGCCGTGGTAGGAACTCGTCACGGCTGTGGGAAGAAGCTACCACGGCCGTGAAGAATTAAGTATACCGGTATCCTGATCGAACAATAGTTATTGAATGATATAAGTATGCCGGTTGTATGACGGATGTTTAATGGAGGCTTTTCTTGAAAAGTAAGTAAAGCTGGATAGGAGATATGGGAGAGCAAAATCATAAAATAATAGGCTGACAATAAAACTTATAAAATGTTATTGTCAGCCTATTGTCAGGGCTTATTGTCAGCATCTAATGGGTTGAAAATCATTTATCTAATGAATAGGAATGACGGCTGACAATAAGAACTGCAAAATTTATATGTAAATATAATCAGTGTGTAGTAATTGACTTGTCTCTACATTGATCTTTTTATCTATTATCTCTCTTGCTTTTCGATTCATTCATAAACAGATAAGATTTCTTGTAGCCTCCGTAGTCTACAACCAACTTTTCCAGTACGATGCCCGGATCAAGAGGTTTGAAAATTAGTGTCTGCATGCCGTCTGATGTATTCGGCACATTCAGTTTGACCTTTTTCTCGACGATACGTCTTGCAACTGTCGGATAGTATATGCTATACACATTTTCGGGAAGTTCATTCAAATTCTGATTGAAATTGATAGTCTGTTCCTTCGCCCCTTCGAATCCGATACTGTACTCATGCCCTTTCCGGTCGTGGAAAGCAAGAGTCGATTTCACTATCACGTGAACAGTCACTTTGTCGACTCCTTTAGGCAATTTTATTTTGTAGGAGATAGAAGCTCCGTCGGTCGGCTGGGTATAAGGCATCAGAGCCATGCCGCTAAGGGTTCGTCCCATGTAGGGGATCACTGTCCATTCCGTACTTGGTGCTGCTTTAGTGCTGTAATAGTGTTCGGCCTCCATAGCTACATATCCGTCTTTCCCGGTGAAGACGTATCCACCGACAGCCTTTTCCGGATTTTCGATTCGGTAGGTTTGTGGTAGTGTATCAGCGGGGAAATTATCATTCCATGAGGTATAACCGATATGTTTCTGAATCATCATGTTCTTCCATTTGCCGCCGGACATAACGTTGTTATAATCGTCACTCAACGCTTTATCCCGTGCAAAAGCCTGTTCCACTTTATCTGCCCATTCGTTAGCTTGCGGATTGTTTTCTTTGTACAATTTATGGTTCATGGCTTGTGCATAATACATCTCGTACAGGTTTGCCATGGCTTGAACAGGGAAGAGGATTAATTGCTTGTAGGCATCTTTATATTCTGGTTTCAATGATATGTATTGTCTCAAAGCTTCCGCTTCCAGTTTCAGATATTCATCAGATACTTGTTTCCATTCGCCGGTCTCCAGGTTATAAGTATTCCGGTCGAGCATTTCTCCCGTTACGCGACCGTTATATTTGCTGTACAGGTTTAAGATTCGCATAGCTTCATCCGCTTGATCTTCGCCAAACTGCTGTGCGCAGAAACGACGGGGATGATCCAGCAAGTTAGAGACGTTGAATTGCTTGGGATTCCATGCCATATCCATGAAAAGCGTGATCGGATATTCCATTGGTTTCAAATCGCCTACATTCAGTATCCACAGCTTTTCTACTCCGTAATCGTATGTGAGTTGAAGTTGCTCCCACATATTTTGTATAGGGGTTACGTTCAGCCATTTGGAGTTTCTCGGAGCACCTACGTAGTCTACATGGTAATACATGCCCCAACCGCCCGGATGCTTACGTTCCTTGGCATTTGGCAGACGGCATACATTGCCCCAATTGTCATCACATAATAGCATGATAACATCATCGGGCACACGCATACCTTTATCATAGTAATCCAGTACTTCTTTGTATAGTGCCCAGACTTGCGGGGTTTCTTTGGCAGGACGTTTGGTGACTTCTTCAATAATCTTGCGTTGATTTTTGACTACATTTTCCAGCAGTTTCACGTTGGTGTTTTCGCTCATGGCTGCGTCACCGTCTCCGCGCATACCGATGGTTACGATATCTTCTGTGCCCTGCATCCGTTCGATGCCTTCACGGAAAAACTGATCGATCACTTTTTGATTGGTCGCATAATCCCATGCTCCATATTCTTTGCGCTTGCGTGACCATTCTTGATGGTTGCGTGCCATCGGTTCGTGGTGGGACGTGCCGATGATGATTCCCATTTCATCAGCAGTCTTACTATTCTGCGGGTCGTCAGCATAGAAAGCCCAGCTCCACATGGCGGGCCAAAGGAAATTACCTTTCAGGCGTAGTATCAATTCGCAAACTTGTGTATAAAAACGGTGGTCACCATAGTTTGTGCCGTAGGTCTGTTTTACCCAACCGGTCAGACAGGGCGCTTCATCATTGAGGAAGATGCCGCGGTAGGTCACCGCAGGTTCTCCGTCTGTATACTGTCCCGGCTTTACATATACATTCTGTTGCTTTCGGATAGGGACGTCTGCCCACCAATACCAGGGAGATACCCCTATTTGTTCGGAAAGTTCATAGATACCATAGATCGTACCGCGTCTGTCGCTGCCGATGATAACCACTGCTTCATCTACTCCTTCACAGGGATTAGTGACAACTTGCAGGATATATTTCTCGTTTTTCCCTTCCAGCTCTTTTTTATCTATTTTGTTTGCAGCTATCAGTTTTTTTACAAAAGGAGTACTATAGGTACCTACAATGACACAGTGTTTCGAACTTACGTTTGTTAAGAGCACAGGCTTCGTTCCGCATACTTGCAGTATATCTTGTTGAAGATTGCCGACAGCTATCATTACCCCTTTGTCTTCGGAAGAATCTACATATATCGGACAAGGAACTCCGTTGGCAATCAACGGAAAATGATTACCGGCCGGTGTGAATATTACAAATTGTTCAGCGGCAAATGCCGCTATACTCACAACAGAGAGGTAGAAGAATAGAAATAATCTTTTCATGGTTTCAATATTTAATAATTTGTTGTTAATCATTGATCTTACGTTTCACTGTAATCGGATATTCTACTTTGCAGATAATTGGTAATTGAAAAGTATATAACAGCAGGCTCAAAATGATGCAAATATCCTTCTTCATAAATACTATATTTAATGAAATTATTTTCTTTGTGTCTTAAATTCCAAAAATGGTTTATTTTTTGTCTGTACTGTGACACGATGCAAAGATAGTTGGTATTGATAAGAACGGGCTTTGGGTATGTTTCAATTATTTATACTGTTGATACCAATCTACTTTTTCTTGAAGTTTTTTCTTCGGAGATAAAATGAAGAAGTGTGAACAAACTGCTTTGTTCAATAAATGTTTTTGATTTTGTTTCAAAATCTTTTTGTATTGTATCTATGAGGCTGTCGGATGAATAATGATGGTTAATGTGTCATATTCCGTATTAATAAGATTGGTATGTGATGCGTATAATATAAGTTGGTTAAACAAGAGTAAGTAGAGATTTTAATGATCTTGAGAATATCGGTAAGCGTCAATTGCATTCTTAACCGAACCGTGTAACAGTAACAATTTTTGTGCATGGTCATGATTTAATCCTAGTTCCTCCATAATCATCCTGGTGCCTCTTTCTACCAGTTTATGATTACTAAGCTGCATGTTTACCATCTTATTTCCTTTCACCCGTCCGAGTTGAATCATGACAGAGGTGCTAATCATATTCAGAATCATTTTCTGTCCGGTACCCGATTTCATCCGGGAACTGCCTGTCACATATTCCGGCCCTACAATCATTTCGATGGCTACATCCGCTTCTGCTGCCATTGGAGAATCGGGATTACTGGTGATACAACCTGTCAGGACACCGTGTTTACGGGCTTCCCGCAAAGCACCGATTACGTACGGGGTAGTGCCGGAAGCGGCAATGCCGATAACGGTGTCTTTTTCGTTGATCTGGTGTTCGACGAGTTCTTCCCAGCCGCGATTTTCATCATCTTCGGCTCCTTCTACCGGATTGCGCAGGGCTGTATCGCCTCCTGCAATCAGTCCGATAATCCAGTTGGGAGACATACCGAAAGTAGGAGGAATTTCGGAAGCATCCAATACTCCCAGGCGACCGCTTGTACCGGCCCCCATATAAAAGATGCGTCCGCCTTGTTTCATGCGGGGCACAATCTGATTGACAAGCTCTTCAATTTGTGGAATAGCCTTTTGTACGGCTAATGCTACTTTCTGATCTTCCTGGTTGATATCTTCTAATATCTCTCGCACAGATTTCTTTTCCAGATGATCGTAAAGTGACGGTTGTTCGGTTATCTGCATTTTTATAATTACTGGTTATAAATTACAATAGGTAAAAGAATTATTGTTGATGGTATTGAATCAGTCCTTCCATCGGACTTTGAAGAATCTTACCGATCTGAATACCTGTTGTTTGCGCAGCCTCCTGCAAAACCTCCTTGTAACAGTGAGCTACGGAACCAATAAAATGTACCGGATATTGCTTATAATCATATTGCATCACGTTTCTGCGGAGAAAAGCGATAAAGCTGTTGAGCACTAGTGAACGGATAGCCGGTTCTTCCAGATGCTGTGCAAGGAAAGGGGAGAGACTAGCCAGAAAACGGTTCGGAAAGGGTTGGCGGTAAACGCGGTCGATGATTTCGGGAGCCGTCAGGTCGAAATGTTTTAAGAAAGCTTCTTTGATGGCGGGTGGAAGCTGGTTTTTCAGTACATCGCCTACCAATAGTTTTCCTAAGACTGCGCCGCTTCCTTCATCTCCCAGAATGAATCCAAGAGGGGAGATGTTGTTGACAATCTCTTCACCGTTGTAGAAACAGGAATTGGAACCTGTGCCGAGGATGCAGGCAATCCCAGCTTCATGTCCGCATAGTCCGCGGGCAGCGGCAAGCATATCCGAGTTGGCTTTGATGTTCCCGATGACGGGCAGGCTGTCGGCAATAGCCCGCCGGAGGACGGGAGCCTTTTCGGGAGTGCATCCTGCACCATAAAAAAAGACGGAGTTGATTGTTCCTTCCGGTAGTTGTGGCAGGAGGGAATGTGTCAGCTCTTGTTGAATTTCTTCTTCTGATTGGAAGAAGGGATTAATCCCTTTCGTTCCAATTCGTTTGATTGGGGTGCCGTTGAAAACGATGCACCAGTCGGTTTTGGTAGAACCACTATCTGCAATGAGTATCATATCTTTGAGTTTTTTATTGTTTCTTTCCGAAAGAATCCTCCAGTCGGTTGCGAATCATTAATGAGGCGACGATACCGGGCAGGGTACAAATACAAACCCAGATAAAGAAGTTTGTGTATCCGAGATGTTCCTGTATCCATCCGGCAGGCATACCGGGAATCATCATGCCCAGTGCCATAAATCCGGTTCCGATAGCATAGTGCGCCGTTTTGTGTTCACCTTCCGCTATATAAATCAGATATAGCATATAAGCGGTAAAGCCGAAACCATACCCCAACTGTTCGATCGCTACACAAATGGCTATAAATATAGGATTGTCCGGGGTGGCGGCAGCCATCCATACATATAATAGATCGGGAATGTTGATGGCTAATGCCATGGGTAATATCCATTTCTTGAATCCGTCACGGGAAACGAGGAAACCACTAATGATTCCACCGAGCAATAAAGCTATGACACCTATGGTACCGTAGATCATTCCGACAGTTGCTGTGGATAAACCCAGTCCACCTTTATCGGTCGTGTCGAGCAGGAAAGGAGAAGCTATTTTGGCTAACTGTGATTCTCCCAACCGATAGGTGAGGAGGAAAAAGAACATGAGACCGAGGTTCTTTTTCTGAAAGAATGTGACAAAGGTCAGGAGAAAATCCCCCAACAACTTACCCGGTGTGAGTCCGGGACGTTTAATGTCCGAATCAGGATGGGGGAGGATAAGTCGATGATAGATAGTAAGAGCCAGAAATAATCCGGCAAGGAGGTAGAATGTAATACTCCATGCCAAGGGAATATTGTTCTGTGATGTTTCCAGCCATCCTGCCAGCATGACTAGAATTCCCTGCCCGAAAATATTGGCAAGCCGGTAAAACGTATTTCGAATACCGACAAAGAAAGATTGTTCTTTATTATTGAGCCCGAGCATATAGAAACCGTCTGCTGCGATGTCATGCGTAGCGGAACTGAACGCCAGCAGCCAGAAAAAAGCAAGAGTCAACTGTACATAATGGGCAGTCGGAATAAAGAAGGCTATCCCCGCAAATCCGGCAGCGATGAAACCTTGCATGGCAATAATCCAGGCGCGTTTCGTTTTCACCAGGTCGACGAAAGGACTCCATAGCGGTTTGATAGTCCAGGGAAGATAGAGCCAGGAAGTATATAAGGCTATTTCCGTATTGGATAATCCCAAACGCTTGTACATGATAACAGCAATCGTCATTACCGCTACGTATGGCAGCCCTTCTGCGAAGTAGAGGGTGGGTATCCAGCTCCAGGGATTTCTTTTTGTAGTGGGTGTTGTCATGGTATTATTCTTTTTTATTGATATTGTTTTTCGAGTGTACTGCCGGGGTAATAGTGAGACAGTATTTCTTCATATTTGTAACCTTGCTCTCCCATTACGGCAGCACCAATCTGGCAAAGTCCTACTCCATGCCCCCATCCGGCTCCGGTAAGGATGAATCGTGAAGGGATTTTATCCTCTTTATGTCCTTTTTCCTCATATTCCTTGTCTACTACGAAGGCGGAACTATACAGATGGGAAGTAGATAAGGTACGGCGTATTTCCAGTTCTTTCCCGATAATAAGCGTTCGCAAGGTTCCTACAATTTTCAATCGGACAAGACGTCCGGATGTTCCCCGTTCTACAGGAATTAAATCAATGATTTGTCCGAAATCAATCCCTGAACGTTGATGAATCAGTTCTGAAAGCTCCTGCTGCGAATAACTGACTTTCCAACGATAGAAGTCTGCTGTTTCCTGATCGTAGTTGTTTAGTACTTGGCTTAGAATTTTCTTATCCTGCGTATTACAAAAAGCAACAGGTGAGGTACGTATCCATTTATCAGCTTCCGCCTCTATGGTCAAATCGGGAAGTTGTTTTTCAGTCTTGCTATCCCGTTGTCTGATTAGATAAGGATGCTTTATGTTTTCCCAACAATTTTGGAACTCTTCAAAAGCTCCGCCACAACATTTAGAGAAACGGGCATCACAAATCGCTCCTTTATACATCAGCACTTCCCCCCGCGTGGCGGAGACTGCTTCGATGGCTTGTGGTGTTGAGGCTCGTGTAATTCCCTGATAACGCTGGCAATGATCATCGGCACATACATCGAAATTTCTATGTGCTTCATGGTCATACCACTTAATAAATGAAGAATTAGGAATGAAGAATGAAGAATTGGCTGCGCTGTCTTTTTGCAAAGTTCTTTTAAATTCTTCATTTTTCATTCTTAATTCTTTATTTTTTTCGAGTAGCCAGCTTCGGGAGATGACGGCGTGAGCCTTTAGTAGTTCTAAAGAAGCTGTTGCGCTCATCTCTGATGAAATTACACTGGTAAGATATTCTTCAATGGAAATCACATTGATGGCGGTTAGTTGTTCTCCTTCGATGATAATCTTTAATTCCCCTTTGAATTTCTGGACTTCTTTGCGTTCCCAATGGAAGTTGATTCCGATGGTCACATCTTTCAGTTCAAAGAAAGCATGTGCATTTTGTGGAGGAATGAAGGATAATTCGTCGTACTCTTTCCCTTGCCAATGAATCTTCCCATCCTGATAAATAACTTTCTGTGTCCCGGAAATTTCCGTTCCGACAGAAGAACTAAATTTCACCGGGAAAGAGAATTCAATCTCTTTCCCGGAAAGGATACCAACTGTTATTTGAGGTTGAGTCATAATACAGCCTTAATACGTTCTAATATTTTTTGCAGTTTTTCTTTGGATATAGATATTTCCCGATAGATCTCATATACCTTTTCAGGAGTCAGTTTCTCCATATCCTCTTCACGTACTATAGGGAATATGCCGTTCATTTCAGCAATAGCAGGACTGATGATAATTTGTTCGTCCCCTTTTGCGTAATAGCAGTCAGGACGATGTTTGCTGCGTAAGAAGATAATACAATTGTAAGGGTGTTCGGCCACTGACTCAAATTCATCGTCATAGTTCTTTCCAAAATCCTCTTTGGTGCGTTCCAAACCATACCAGGCAAGAATATTCATCATTGGTTCTTTTCCGTTATTATTGGCAGCTAAAATGTCGTAAATCAGATGAAAGGTTTTCGACATTGTTGTCTTGTTTTTCGCCTGAATCCTGATGAAACTGTACGGGAAATCTTCATAACTAATTTGCACCTTGTCGTTATCTATTAAATCTATGTGATCGCAATATGGTCCTTGCATTCTTTCCTCTTTACTGCAAGCTTGAAAATGGGCATGATCGGGAGCGGAAGCTCCAGATTCCGGTCCATTATACAAAAGGAAGTATTCTTCCATAATGTCGGTGAGTTCTATCATATCTTTAAAACGCCCGGCTATGGATTGTGACTTGTGTTCCTTATCTACAATTGTAAAGTGGTGTTTAAATATGGGATAGGGATTAACCAGTATCTGATAATTCCTGTAACTGATGAACTCTTGTTCCTGCGGTCGGTTTGTTTGGCAGAGGAAGCAAGGCCGTGAGTGAATGGAGGCAGTATCTGTCTGTGCGGTAGCCGAAAGAATACGTTTCGGATTAAAGAATAGTTTCGCACTTAAACAATTGTTACCAAACCACTTGGATATTTTTTTTGTTCGTGACCGATACTGTTCCAGTGCTTGGTAATTTTCTTTGGCTAGTTCCCAAGAAAGAGTTTGCTTTTGGAATAACTGTTCGATACTTTGCTGAATTTCCTCTAATGTCGTTTTTTGTTGCAGGATGCGCTGTTCCAATTCCCACGTACGAAGCCGGTCTTTATATAGATTATTCTGGTTGATTTTCTCAACAGGCAGTGCAGCATCCGAGTTGCCTTCCCAACGGCGACAAAGGTAAATCACGTCGTATATTCTGCCTATCTGATAATCGTGTGAAATTTTCAATCCAAGGGCATAATCTTCTCCATAGCTTGTGTTCGGGACTTTGATTTCCCGAAGAATGGGCGTGTAGAATGCACGGGGAGCTCCCAGACCGTTGATACGTAATGCATTATTTCGTCCGTTGTCGGGCGTCCATTCCTTATGATCGATGATGCCGGGGGCAATTTCCTGCATATCAAAGTTAGTCATCATATAAGTGCCGATTACCATTGCACATTTCTGTGTATAGAAAGTATCAATGATGATTTGCAGGCTATGTTCGTCTTTATACACGTCATCGCTATCAAGTTGGACGGCAAACTTTCCGCATTTCTCGTGATGGATACCTATGTTCCAACATCCGCCTATACCGAGGTCATCTCTTTCGGGAATGACGTGAATCAGTCGCTTGTCCGAACTAAGTTCACGGAGAACTTCACTGGTTCCGTCTGTCGAATGATTGTCGATGACAATGACATTGAACGGAAAGGTCGTTTGCTGGTTCAGTGCCGAGCGTACGGCATCTTTGACTGTGCGAATACGGTTGCGTACGGGTATAATGACAGAAGCTTCATATTCAAAAGTGTGGGAAGAAAAGTCTACGGGACGGAAGATAGGATAAAGATATCCGCCAATTTCCTTCAAATGGTTGGTGCATGCCTGTTCCATTTCAATCTGTACCTGACGGTTTTTAGGGTCTACATAATCGAACTGCTTCTCACCGCTTTTCCGCTTGTCACTTTCTACTTCGGTATATAAATATTCGTTGATGTGTACCAGTTTGCTCTTTTGGGATATTTTGAGTCTCAAATCATACAAACCTGCATATTGATATTCCTCTTCTGTATTTTCTATAACTTCCTTGAATGCGTTGGCATTGAACAGTAGAACCGAGCCGAAATTGAAGTCGTCACGCAGGCTACCGGGTTGGTAATCAATGACCGGAGCTGTTTTTTGCACACCGTCTATCTGTTGGTAATGGTCTGCATATACCATAGCAGCTTGGGTCATTTCCATTACTTGAACCATTCTTTCAAGAGCGAACATGCCTATTTTTAGTGCAGTGTGTTTGGTATAGAGCAAGGTATATGTTTTATCAGAATGTTCTGCAATAGCTCGCATCGCTTGTGTAGACTGCATTTTCTCTACAGAGATGAGTTCGCATCCGGGAATACAGACATTGGTAATTGGCGATGCTAATAAATAAATTTTGTCTACCAGCGTCGATGCACGTAACTCCTTAACTGTTTGCATAGTTTCTTCCAACCGGCTGAAAGGAAGAAAACAGTTGATTGTTGTTTTCATTATTTTACTTCTTGTTTTGTAGTATGAGTTGTGTAAGATGTTTCTTTGTCTTGTTTTTTGATGAACAAACAAAGTCCAAGGAATGTGAACAGGGCATTGATTATCAACAACTCGTAACTAATTTGGTAACCGTTGAGCCATGCTTCCGAATTTCTTTGCAGGATATAGCAAAGAATAGGAGAAGCGATAGCTACCAACGGAATATATTTATCATAAACTTGTTTCTTGGTGAAGATGCCGAAAGCGAACAGTCCTAAGATAGGGCCATACGTATAACTGGCCAATGTGTAAATCGCATCAATCACACTGGTGTTGTTCAGCAGATTGAATACGAAAATGACTGCTCCCATCACAACTGCCATACCGATATGTACATGTTTGCGTATTTGGCTAAGTGCCGCCTCTCCTTTTTTCTGTGCATGTAAAATATCTACAGTAAAGGAAGTGGTCAGTGCCGTCAAGGCAGAACCCGCTGCAGAATAGGCGGAGGCTATCAGTCCGATAATGAATAATATTCCGACTATGCCGGGAAAATAATTTCCGGTAGCAATCATCGGAAACAACTCGTCGCTTTTTTCCGGATTCCCAATGCCTTGTTGTGCTGTAAACGTATATAATAGTACTCCCAGCATCAGAAAAAGCAGAATGACAAAGAATTGTGAGATACCGCTTGTAATCATATTCTTTTGAGAATCCCGGAAATTCTTGCAACTAAGATTGCGTTGCATCATATCCTGGTCGAGCCCGTTCATGGCAATGACAGTGAACACTCCTGCCAGGAACTGTTTGAAGAAATAGCGTTTGTCGTTCACGTCGTCAAAAAAGAATGTCTTGGAAAAGTCACTATCTGATATGGTAGTAACCAGGCCGCTAAAGTTGAGGTGCAAGTTGGAGGCTATATAATAGATACATAGTACCACAGAGACTACCAGGCAGAATGTTTTCAATACATCCGTCCAAATCAATGATTTCACTCCGCCCCGGAAAGTATAGAGCCATACGATAAATACGGTAAGCATGACATTCAACAGGAAAGGAAGATGGAAAGGCTCGAAGATCAGCAGTTGCAGCGTCAGGCATACCAGAAATAGTCGAACGGCAGCTCCCAGCATCTTTGAGATAAAGAAGAACCATGCTCCTGTTTTATAGGATGAAGCTCCGAATCTGTTCTCCAAATATTCATAGATAGAAACCAGATTCATCCGATAGAACAGTGGAACAAGCACAAAGGCGATAATAAACTGTCCGACTATAAAGCCGAGTACCATTTGCAGATAAGAGAAACTACTGGCTTGTACCATGCCCGGAACAGATACAAAAGTAACTCCCGAAATGGTGGAACCAATCATGGCAAAAGCAACAACATACCATGCCGATTTACGGTTTCCTACGAAGAACCCTTCATTGTCAGCTTTGCGTCCTGCTATATAAGAGATAGTGAACAGGATTATAAAGTATGCCACAATAGTGATAGATATAACGGCTGGACTCATATCTGCTATTTAAATTCGTTTGAGGATGAATGATCCGAATTAGTTTATCTTTGTCTACAAAAGTAGGGAATTTATCATAGATATGTATACTCTTACCTATTTTTTATTCCCGGTGTGCCTCCGGTCGCGTGTTTGGACGAACGCCAGTTTTTATTGAGCGAGGACAACTCCGGAGATTTCTTTTCAAGCGAAATGCCGGTTATTTTGTCAATGGTGTGCATTTCATCTCTAAAACAACAAGTGTCAAAAGTATGTCCTGGTGCAGTCTCTTTACTACTCGAAAGTGCCAGATACCCACCATTATTGTTCAGTGCCGGGAAGTTCGGTATAATTATTATATTTTCTCCACCAACTTTATGTTTCTGAACAACTCTGTTGAAGTATTTCGTGAAACAAAGATAAGTTTTGGAAGGAATGGCTAGGGGAGTAGAAGGACTCTCATTTTGAAGGATAGTAGTATTGTATATTGTCCCGTCTTCATGCATTTTATATAGATAAAGTGCGGGTAAAATGACTGCCTGTTCAGTTGGATTATAGATTTCTACATATTCTGCACCATCAGTGGCATTGTTATACATTATTTCATTGAAAAGAAGCATACCTCTCACATCTCTCGGTAGTTCGGGAGTGTCCGGATTATCTGGAAGGTCCGTATCGGGGTTATCGGGTGTTTCGTCGGGTGATGTGTTCGTTTCTACGTCATTAGACAACTGTATGTGATGGAACGTGAATCCTTTACAACGGGTTTTGGTGTAAATGCAGTATATACCGCAGTAGCGGGAAGTCTGTATATCGGTATCTTTTATCTGTTTTTCTTTTACGTATTCATTCTCGGATTCAAGCCGTGTCCAAAAAGTCCAGTAACCGTTATTGTCACATTCTACTTTTATGTATAGTTTCGGTGAAGAGTTTCCTTTCATTAGTTCTCTTCCCGAAGCCAGTAGTTTAGATTGGTTTCCGTTTTGGCGATAAAGAGCTACATTATCTTTTGCTCCTCCAATCTGAATGTAATAGCCGTTTAAATTACCGGAAAGAATGTTTGAGGAAGAAGTCAGATAAAATCGTGCATAATTGTTGGCGGAGGGGTTGAAGGTGAGGTGAACTCCAAATTCCCAACGGGTGTTTTTTACAGAGGTAGAAGGAATGGTGATATATGCTGTTCCGGCGTCTTCCTGTGGATCATTTAGATGGATTCCTTCTTTAGAATTGATGGTGAATTTGTCCATCTCTCCTTCCCAAGGAAGTTCGGGTGTGATAGTGTCTCCTCCTTTTAAATCTCCCTTTTCTTCGTCATCAGCAGGGAGCGAACAATTATAGAACAATATGATGAAGATACTTAGGAAAGCAAATGCTTGGTAAACTTTCATACGGTTTTTAGTTTGAGTTATTTCGTTTTACCGTATTTGTTTGAGTATAATGCAGAAGCAATTGCGGTTTAAATAGTTGATGAGTCGGCAAAGGTAAACCTTTTGCTGGGAAAAAACATACTTATTGAAGAAATAATTGTAAATCCTTTTGTTTTCTCTAAATGCGTGGAAAGGAAACAGTGAGGGGTTATCAAAAGTCACATTTAATTTATTGACTTTTGATAACCCCTCACCCATGTTACATTCAATTATTGAAACATTATTCGAAGCGTGGCATTACATATTTATCTGTGTAAGATGTGAACGTAATACCTGGCATGGAATGAACGTTCGATTCGTTCTCCAACTTCTTTATCAACGAATAATCGTTGGCGTCCAATGCGTAATAGTTATCTGAAGCCGGAGTTGTCACACGGACTGTCCAGTCGAACATATTACCGATGATGGTGAGCGCATCCGTTTCCGGATCAAATGCTGGGATTCCTGTTTTTACGATTTCATACGTCCGGTTCTGCAACACATAGAAAGCGTTGTTGGCATCGGTCATAAAAGCAAGCGTCTTTTTATTTCTGAACTCGGTCAGATACAGATGTTCTAATGTCAGGCCTTCAGGCAAGGTGATGGCACGGACATACGGGCGTCCTTTCACCTGTTTCAGATGAAACAGACGACGGTCGGCATCCAACAGAAGATAACCTTCGTCATACTCCTTTTTCACCGTCGGATTTCCTACGATTTCCGTTGCCGGAAAACGAAAATCCTTCTTAGTCATAGCTTCGGTAAACTGAAGGCTTTTGTCTTCCTTCACGCTGTTGGTAGCCATGTCGATAAATTCGATCCCTTTGGAGGTGATACGGAATACGTCATCCGGCATTTTCAGGTCCACACGTCCTGACATAGATTCCATCAGTGGGTAAAGCCCGATAGAAGGTGCGTTTATATCCGAAGGCACACTGCGGAAGTTGAAGTTTTCTGTCTGCACCATTTTAGGAGTCATTGCGATTCCTTGAATGGTATCCGGAAAACGCTCATCAGACATCAACTGACGGAAATAAAACATAGGCAGGATGCTGTCGAAAGCAGCTTCCGAATAAATGTTTCCTGCAAGGTCGCGGCGCACGGTTCCTTTCCCTTCTTCTTGTCCCATCTGGGCGAAATCGCCAATTACGAAACTATACAGGGTAAAGGGAGTCTTTTCCGGCTTTACGACAAAGAAATTGTAACACCAGGGCAGCTGCCAAAGAAGCAGAAAAGCGATGGTTACATATAATAGTATGGTACTGAAACGTCTCATTTCTCAATCTTTTAATTTTAAATCTTTAATTTTTTTATTGGTTAATCCTGTTTTCCGGCCTTGAACCGTACGATAGAGAGCCACGAGAAAGAGGCTGTCAACAAAGTATAGACCACTAAATAAGGGAGAAACTTGTTGTATGCTTCCGGCGTAGGCGACAGGAAGAAGATTCGGAGTAACAATACTGCGATAATGAGATTCAGGATACGGCGTTTCCATGCCGGTTCGAGGCAAATCCATGCGACGAGCAGATAGCCGGAGATGCCGGCGAGATACCACGTTAAAGCGGTAAGCAGTATGTGGTTTTTGAGCTCATGGGCAAGGATTCCGTTCAGATAGATCTCCATCAACAGGAAATTGGAAGCGAAGCAGACAAGAAGCAGTATGAGTCCGGAGAGTAACATATTGCCCGTCATTTTCAGTTCCGGATAAGGTAGATGGAGAGTCAGTTTCAGACATTTGCGTTGCATCTCGGGGACAAACTGCACGATTGCCATCAGGATTCCGGCAATCAGAGGTATATATTGCAACATATCAATGAAGATGACATCCCGTTGCAGCATGACTTCCCATACATGGGCAGCCCCTTTCATTTCTACCACCCGGTTAATGCGGAGCATACAGTAGCCTGTAAAACCAAGTGTGGCGAGCACGGCAAGCAGAAAATACCACCGTGTCTTTATCCATTCTTTATAAAATATAGCGTACATTCTTGAGGATTTATGATTTATGAATGATGATTTATGGGTTACGAGTTGCCAACTCTTATTCTTAATTTAATCAGTATTTCCCGGTGAGGCCGATAAAGGCATCTTCCAAATTGACTTGCTCACAGTGCAAGTCTGTGTAGGGCACTGACATTGATTTCAGTTTGGCTTCTGTTTCTGCCGGTTGCAGGAAGGAGAAAGTCTCCAGCTGGTTCCGCATGATGGAAGGATGGTAGAAATCATCCGATGCAGGAAGCTCGTAACCTTCGGGAATGGTGAAGGTGTAGCGGCGTCCTTTTTCCAGTAATTCGGTGATTGGTTTCTGAATCAGTATCTTTCCGTAGTCCATAATAATGCAGTCGTCAACGAGACGTTCCATATCCTGAATGATATGCGAGGTCAGAAAGACGGTTTTACCTTCCGAACGGGCATAGTCGCGGAGATAGTCCACAAACAGGCGGCGGTAGCCGGGATCGAGTCCGAGCGAGAAGTCGTCCAGTACCAGAAGTTCCGGGTTTTGTGCGAGAATCAGTCCGAGAGCTACTTGAGAGCGCTGTCCGCAGGACATACGTGAGATGCGCTGTCCGGTAGCTACTTTCAATTTATTCATCAGTTCGTAGTACGCTTCTTTTTTCCACTGGCCGGGGTAGAAGGCTGCGTAGAATTTTTCTATTTCGGTGATGGTCATGAATTGGTATTGCACATGACCTTCGATGAGCAGTCCGATATTGCGGCGCAGAGCCGGTGCCATGGTCTGTATCTCCTGTCCGAAGATGCGACATTCTCCCGAACGGGGTTTCAGGTAACCGCTCAAGATATTGATAGTGGTGGTTTTGCCCGTACCGTTCTTTCCCAATAGTCCCAGGATACGTCCTTTGGGCACTGTGAAACTAAGGTTTTCGTAAATCAACCGTTTACCGTAGTAGTGCGTCAGGTTGTTACATTCGATAATTTGTTCCATTTGATTTTATCTGTTATTTCGATTCAAAAGAAGAAAAGGAAAAGAATGGGAATCAAGATTCCGACTATTAGTTCTATTCCTCCTCTGCCGATAATGCCCTTGTTCCCTTTCAGCATGATAATGCCGGAGAGAGTAATGATAATAAGGGCGATAGCGAAAATATCCGCGAAGTAAGTCCACCATTGTCCCGGATTGTAATGTAAACGGGACATCGCTCCGATAAGCGGGCGACGGGTGACGGATTCATATACCGCGTCTCCTGTCTTCACGTTTACCAGGAGGTTGGAACCGCCTTTCAGGAAGACTTTCATTACGTCCGTTTTCGGGAAGTAAAATTTGGTATAGTTGCCGGTTTCTCCCAAAGGTTCCAGTAGAGTAAGTACTTTCTCTTTACTCATTCCTGCTTTGTCCGGTAGCTTTTCCGCTATTTTATATTCTTTCCGTGTGATGGAGAAGTTCGGATTAATCGTGTCACGGTGATTCATTACAATTCCGGAAATGGCATATATCAATACCATTCCGGAAAAGAAAAATGACAGGTCACGGTGTATGAGCCGGCTCCATTTACGAACAGTACTACTCCACTTCATACGAGTTGGCTTCCATAAAATAGAAAGATAAATACTCTTTTCCTGTTTCTGCTTTGCGGTCGGCTATTTTTGCGCGGAAGTCTGCGATGCGGGCTTCGGGACTGTTGGCTGTTTCGCCGCGTGCTTTCTTTTCAGAATCGCATCCGGCTTCACCGGTTCCGTGTTTTTCGGCAGCTTGTGCTTTGAGTTGTGCTTCCCAGTTTTGGAGGTAGGCTTCGTCGATGCGTTGTTCTTTCAATGTTCCGGTAACACGGACGATAGAGTTCACACATTTAGGATCGAAGGCTCCCAATGTCCCGGCTTCTACACGGATCACTTGGGTATCGTCACTGCCCATCAGGAAGATTTTCTTTGCACCATGTTTGCAGGTATGTGTGCAAACGCCTTCAATGGTTACTTCTTGTCCTGCAAGGTTTTCGGCATTGGCAAGGAGAGAATCAATTTCCAAAGCGGAAGATGCAGACTGTTCTGTAGTCGCTTCTGATGCGCTTTTCTGTTGTTTGTTACCACATGAAGTTCCGATAAAAGTCATTGCCATAAGGGCAATTGCGATTGTTAGCTTTTTTGTTTTCATTGTTATTGCTTCGTTTTTATATAGTTTGTAATCTGTTTTTCGTTTGTTTATAGCTTTTAATAGTTCGCCTTACGGGCGGGGAGTTTCAACCATGCTTGAAACAAATACTACTCCTTTAGTTGGCAGCTTGATCCCTTACGCAACGGAGTTGCATACCGGCTTTAATGCTGACATAAGATAATGATAATCTGCCTTCCGAATACTTTGCATTGATTGTACTCATTAATCCAAAGAACTGTATATTGGTAAGTAGTCCGCTGGTGCTATTGTATACGGGCTTGAAGGCAGTCGAAGTCATAAGATAATTCATTGCCGGTTTTCCGTGCCATGCAGTTTGAATATTGGCATCTTCTGCTATTGCCGTTTTTTGATAGCTGCCGGCACCTGTAAGGCTTGTTGCCATACGAACGCCGGAGAATTGGTAATTGAATCCTGCATTATTCAGTGATGATATTTTGGCGCCGTCATAAACTGCATCATAGAAAAGAGCTTTATCACCATCAGCCGGTACCTTGCCGTCGACATCATTCGTTGTTTTTCCTACCAGATTAAAGTATTCCAGACGTGTTGGTATGTGCCAACCTTTCGGACAAATACCTTGCGCTCCTTCAAAAGAGTTCAGATTACTTTCAGTAATTTCCTTACCGCCCAGTGCAACTTGGAAATCATATAGATAACCTAATTCTTTGATAGCACTTTCCTCTGTTGTGGCTACGGTTGCACCGTCAGCTTTGATTTCATACGGGTACCAAACATGGCTATCAGCAGTAGGATCGGTAGAAGGAGTATATCCTTTCGGAAGATAGATAAGCGGTTCAGCCATCCACGTAGTACCGTTTGCCAAAGTTACCGTGTTATATTTTACATTATCGTATAAGAAATAGTTCTCATCGAGATGTTCTTCGAAAGGAATCTCATTGTCTGCTCCGATTTCACCTTCATCTGTCCAGTTTTCGATGTCACCGATAAGTTTAACCTCTATATCGTCAGGCAATACACGGATGTTTACGCTGTATTGTCCTCCTTGCGCTAAAGTAGTAGATGTGAGTTTCTGCGACAAGGTCTTGCCATCAGAAGTTGCTACTTCGAGCGTCAAAGCTACCGTTTGGGGAACGATGAGGGCGCGGTAAGTTTTGTTCGCTTCAACAACCTGTGCCGTAATGTTTGTAGCTGCGACATTCGCGTCAGCAGTAACTGTAAGGGCAGCCAGATCAAGAGTTGCAGTCGGGATAGAGCCTTTCAATGCAATGGATGTTATGTTGGCTTCTACTTCCTTTGTTACATTAATGACCAGTTTGGTAAGCAGATGCTTAAAGTTCATTGTTATAGTATTTACAGTAGGAAGTACATCTTTATTGCTTGCTGCCATAAGGTCTGATGCCCCATATCCGGTGGTCTGATCGGCTTCTACAGAAAAAGAAGTAGGAGTATTACCTTCTCTATAAGGATAGTATGCTACTATCTGCGATTTGTCATTTCCTTCCGGATACCAAAGCAAGTCACCTGCAAATACTCCGTCATTGAATGTCATCTGTTTATTTTCCGCATATACGAAGTCATCGTTTTGGATGATTGTAACGCCAATTTTATCTCCGGTCTCAAAGTTAACTTCGGTAGCGCGTGTGATAACAGGCGAGATAGTAATACGACTGTTGGCAGGTGTCAGCGTTTCGTTCTCTTCCTGCTGGCAAGATACCAAAAGTGCTGCTGCAAAGATAAATGTTAAACTCTTTTTCATTGCTTAATAATTTAGTTTATATATATTCATTGTTTTCAAAAAGCATATCCCGGTCCTCAAAAAGTATATCCTAACTTGATAGTCTCATTCCAACGGCTCGAACCATCTATATAGTGAAGGTTGAAACCGCGTGTATAACTTCCCTGTACTTCAGCATAGATCCCATGGTTGAAATGATAGCGTAAACCGAGACGAAGCGTTGCTTGTGGAGCGGTAGCATATTCATTCTGCAGATTATAATAATCTGTCAGACGATAAGGTGGATCACCCGGCTCCGTATCTGTTGCAACGACTCTGTTTTTCTCGGTAGAGTTTCCTATGGCAAAGGAAGCGGCTGCCTTTAAGTCAAATTTCCCTATATGAAACACGCTGGATACATAAGTCTGCGTACAAAGCATCTTTTCCGACGCTACATACGGATACATCTGGGTAGTCAGTCGTTTGAAAGTTGAAATATGTGTTCCCAAACGAACTTCTGTACGAGGACTTATAAATTCATATTCGGGATGGACCGAGAAAGCATCTCTTTCGAAAATGCGGTTGGAGCCGTTGATATAAGTCGTCGTTATTCCGTTAACAGTCTCCTTATTAATCACATTCTCGTTGTTGACCAAATGTGACCATTGCAGGTTCAATCGTAGAAAATGCTCTTTCTTTCCCTGTTTGAAATGATAACTCAAATGAGAGGCAATCCGGTGAGTGGGGAATTTGAACCAGATAGCATCTCTTTCACCGGCAGACCCCGAAGAATAGGTATATTCGATATCTCCATAAAATCTCTTCCATTGAAGTTGCAGTGCTCCCCCGTTAGACAGTTCTTTGATCGGAAAGCCGTTGATTCCCGATTCGCTTAGATGAATCCCGCTGCCGTCCCATGCTTCATAAGCTCCATACATCAGTCCTTTGTCCAAGAAGGCGTTGTAGGAGTTTTCGGTAGTCCCGATTACTTCCGCCTTGACCGATTCGCTGTTTTTGCTGAACATATAAGAAAAACCGATGGCTAGATCGCCCGAGTGATACATCACACTGGGGGCTACTTTCAAATCCAGCCGGTAATTGGTATGTCGCAAGTCTTTCCGTTTGGAATAGTTGGAGGCGGCAAAGTCAATCTTTCCTCCCAATCGCCAGTTAGGTGCAATATCTGATGCAATACCGCCCATAAAAGCGTATCGTTGCAGGTCTTTGCGTCCGGGAGTGAACTCTAGAATGTCTACCGGATAAAATCCCGGCTGGATAAACATGGAACCACTCATGTCCTTACCGGAAGTATGATCGAATGAGAAAGAACCAGTCAGCGAATACCCTTTCAGATGAGTGATAGACTTGGCTATTGCTCCGGCATTCCATGATTTCTCCGCTTCGTAAGAGTGGTGGAAATCACCATGGTTATTCTTACCATACAGTTCGGCATAGGAAGAAGAGATGCTATCCATCCTGATACCTGTAACATTTTTTCCGGTATTCCAGGAATTACGCCGTTCTATAATGTCGTAAGTCTGTGCCGAAACACCGTACACTATACATAGTAACCAAAGACCTGTTATATATATTTTTTTCATCTCACTCATGCAAAGATTGTTTTTCTCTTTCATAAAAATCGGTAGAAGAGTTGTTGGTGTCCATCAATACTTCATAACCTGCTTCCTGCGTAGCTTCTTCGTCCACATGTCGATATAAGCTGCGTCCGTTGTATGTCGCACTTTGAGTGACATATCCTGCGTCGATGGAAGGAGATATACGTTTCTTGTTGTTGGAGGAACCACCGTAGTACACTTCCGCTCCATCAATCACCCAGTCGAGCGGAACTGCTATCACCCGGTCGGTGGTACTTCCCGGTTTTTGTATCACACTTCCCTCTTTTAGAACAAAGTCCTGTATCGTGGTATCCTTAGCTTTAAAGATAACCGTAGCAGGAGAAAAGATAGAGAACGAGTAAGCATTCGCCTGTCCGGTTTTCAATACCACGTTCAGATAATGATCCGGTGTGATTTGATCCCCCGGAGCCGGATGATACTGTGTATTCGGAAAATAAACGTTATTGTAGCAGACAAAGTATCCCGGTTTGTTCAGATTGACAGATTGCGGGTATTGCGCTGCATGGTCAACTGCCCCATTGATGGCAATCACTGCATCTTCTCCCGGTTGAAGCGGGAAAGTCTTGCCGGTACCGCCAAACTGCCAGATGCACTGAACGATGGGAGCAAAATCCCGGAAGATGGTTGCTCCGGTTATTTCATCCTGCGTTACCCAGACATTGGTAGCTTGGGAATTGTAAGGATCAAGCGCTCCGAAACATAAACTATCGAGATATTGCACTTCCGAATCGTTATTATGCAGGATTATATATTTGTCGGACTGGTAGTTTCCCTCCAGCGGCAACTTTGTACATCCTCCGCAATAAATCTCCTTAATAATAATAGCCCCGGCTCTGGAATGGATGAGCGGGAGGTTGAACGCCATGTTTCCGCTGGTCAGTTTCACATTATCGGCCAGTCCGTTGAAAATATCCTGTCCGTCCTTGTCGCTGACCTGCACGCGATATATACCTTTAGTCAGAGAGAATTGCGCCACTCCGTTCTTGTCGGTTTTAGCCTTGTAAGAATTTCCACGATCGACATCTTCAATCTTTACGGTCACTCCTTCCCGGAGATATTCCGAGTATCCATCCGGGTATACGGCAGTCACTTGCAGGCTGTGCAACTGATCGTCGTACGGATTCTCTTTATCAAGATCCGTGCATCCTGCAAAGATCCCGGTCACTGTTAGTAATAATATGTAGATAGACTGCTTCATATCTTTAAAATTTAATACGGCAAGTAAGTCCATAATAGAAATCCGGGGTAAAGAGCGCGCTCACACCGGTTGCATGAGATTTTACATACGGCCGTGAATTGGTGAAATTGATAGCGTTGAGAGAAAGAGACACATGGTCGCCAATCTCTTTGGTTATGTTGATATTGGCGGAGAAATAAGGATCATATCCATCCGCTGCAAATGTGTAGGCATTGCCCGATTTGCGTATCAGATAAGAGAATTCCGGATTCTCGGCTTCGGCTGACGTGAAAGGATGCATCTCATTGTTCAGGTCGAGATATGCCACCGGCCAGATAGCCGTATAAGAGTCACCGTTATAAATGCTTCCACCCGTTTGGGCATTGCTGCTTTCACTTACGTTGAACGCGTATTCTTTTCCCTTATATTCGGAGATATTCTGCGAACGCTTCACAAGCGAAGCCTCCAGTCTGCATGAAATAATCAGTCTGGCTTTCGGAATACGGGTGATGGCTGTGATATTGGCATCCAATGAGTGGGTACGTTTACCGTTGGCAGTCGTCGATAAGTTGTCGCCATTGGCATAGATACCTACATATTGGTAGGAGCGGTTGGCAAGACTGGTGTGCGACCATCCGTTCTGATAATAATAAGACAAAGAATTGTCGATATATTTAGTATAAGCATAGGAGGCATCTAACCGGAATTGCGTACGGATAGGAGTTATTTCCGGGAAATCAACAATCATTTCCGCTCCGCGGCGAATGACGTCCATTCCATTATCGGGAGAGGTTGACTTGACAAAAGTCTGGTCGGTCACCTTTACGTCCATAGGAGTCCAGTAGCTCGATGCATTGTCACGTATGTACACCATTCCTGTCTGATTATCCACATTGATTTGCGGATTGGCCGGCATAGTGAATCCCTCTGGTAATTGGAGAACATCGTAAGAGAACGGGTTATAGGAACTCGTGTATTTATACGGTAACTTGGTACGGTTGAAATAACCGACTAGCGAAATCCTGGTCCGGGCTATATGGACGTCAATGCCCAATTCCGAATTCTGATTCCGTTGCCAGCGTAGATTTTCATTGTGCAGTAATGTGTAGGGCTGGCTGTAATAGATATAAGATGATTCATTGTTATTATAGGAAAAACCGAATGTCTGTATGTCCCGGTATTCCTGTTTGGGGTACAAGGTATAGAAAGAGGGAAGCTTTTCAGTGATTCCCCAACCGCCACGGATAGCGATATGTTCGTTCAACTGCCATCTGGCATTGAAACGCGGTGAAAGAGTATTCAGGTTTTTATAGTTCGTTCCCTTGATAAACAAATGTTCCCAACGCACTCCCGCCATCAGTCTAAGCATCGTGTTTCCCACTGGTAACGACAGACTCTCTTCTGCATAAAGCGAAACGTTATGCATATATGGATAAGCGGTGTAAGGGCGGGGGCGATAACCGTTCGGAGCCAGTGAAGGGTCTTTGTAATATTCTCCTTCACCCACATTCCCTGTTGCTTTCCACTGAACACCCGCTTTCAGGTTACTGTTTACAGTCTTGAATCGTCTGTTCCATTCATATTTTAACGATGCGGCATAATCCAGTTCTTTGGAGTCGATGATCTGATCTGCGAAGTAGGTATATGGCAGTTTGTTTGCCATAAAATATCCTTCTTGCGTGGCATGAACAGCCGGCTGTTCCGATGCATACGAATAGAAAGTATGTGCATGGGAATTGTTGTCATTGTAATATACCGATGCGTCGAACTTGAGGTTGGTAATCCACGATTTGTTGAGCAGCCAGGCCAGTGAAGTGTTTGCCCGGAATACGTTATCCCTCACTTTGTTGTATTCTCCCGAATAGGCATCCGGGTCATCTTTGGTATTCATTCCTCCGATATTACCTGTAACACCGATATCGAATCTGAACACTTTGCTGAAAGTGTTGCTATATCCGGCAGAGAATCCCCTTCTCGTATAAGACGAATAGGGAGATACCAACTTTTGGGTAGCCTTTGTCCATTCTCCGTTTATATTGATAACGCCTTTGTCGTTTCCTAAATCCAATCCTTTGGAGAAGGAAACCTGTTCGGTGCGGGGATTGATGGACAATAATATGTTCCAGGGTGTTTTCCCTTTTCGGGTGTGAATCTTGACCATTCCGCTATTCAAGTCCCCATATTCAGCCGAAGGTACTCCGGTGATGACTTCAACCGATTCAATATCCGCCACGGTGATATTACGGGTATCCACTCCGTTCATATTTCCAAATGAGCCATTATTGCCAATACGTACCCCATCCACTTCAACGGCTGTCCCAAAGGCTGCATTACCGGCTGTCGACCCTCCGTCGCGTAATGAGAAGATATTATTAGTGGTAAGATCCGGCACTTTTGTCTTTCCTCCCGGAAGAAGAGCGGAGATATCGCTCACGTTGGATACCTGCAAATGTTCCAGCGCATTATTACCGATGGTGAGCGTAGTGTTTAACTCATTCTTGGGCGCTTGTGCAGTAACGACTACATCATCCA
This sequence comes from Bacteroides sp. 1_1_30, assembly GCF_020982715.1. Taxonomy (NCBI): domain Bacteria; kingdom Pseudomonadati; phylum Bacteroidota; class Bacteroidia; order Bacteroidales; family Bacteroidaceae; genus Bacteroides; species Bacteroides sp. 1_1_30. The sequence continues at coordinate 14,092 of NZ_JAJKHN010000030.1, read as the reverse complement.
GTGCAAGCGTGTTTTCTTTGAGTTCTATATGTAGGTTTTTGATATTACTGTGCACATTTACCGGAATTGTTGCCGGTACATAACCCAGAAAAGAAACTTCCAGATTATATTTTCCCTCCTGCACTCCTTGTATCGTGAATTCGCCTTTCTGATTGGATACAGCCCATAAATAGGTGCCTTTAATGAGAATGGAAGCACCGGGCAAGGGGGAATTCGTTTTGGGCTCGGTCACACGTCCCGAGATTGTATAGATGTTTGAATTAGCTGCGGCCTCAAATAAATTGAAAAATAGCAGCCCCCAGAATGCTATGTTAAAAAGACAATATTTCATAGATAAGTTTTGTGCAAAATTCGATAAAAACCAAGTTTATATCAATCACTATAAATAGCTATTTTCACAAATCTTAATACCTGCAACTGGGGATATTTTACCTAATAATAGGTACCTTTTCTTTAATAGGTAATTTAGAAAATAAAAAAACGGCTTGCATTGCGATCACTATCACATTGCAAGCCGGTTGATTTATTTGGCTTATCTGTCATTGACCGGATATTATATCCAGTCTATTGTATTAGATATTTTTTACTTTAATCAGATATTCGGCAATCTGAACAGCATTCAGAGCAGCACCCTTCTTGATCTGGTCACCTACAATCCAGAAAGTTAATCCGTTTTCGTTTGTCAGGTCTTTGCGGATACGGCCTACGTATACCGGATCTTTACCTGCCAGGAACAGCGGCATCGGGTATTCTTTTTCTGCCGGATTGTCCTGAAGAACCAGCCCTTCACCGTTAGCGAATGCTTCACGAGCTTCCTCTACGGAAATCGGACGTTCTGTTTCTACCCAGATACTTTCCGAGTGAGCACGTAATGCAGGAACACGTACACAAGTTGCACTAACCTTTACGTCAGAATGCATGATCTTACGTGTTTCATTATACATCTTCATTTCTTCTTTCGTATAACCGTTTTCTGTGAATACGTCAATCTGCGGAATCAGGTTGAAAGCCAACTGATAGGCAAACTTCTCTACAGTCACAGGCTCGTTTGCCAATACCTGGCGATATTGTTCGTACAATTCGTCCATCGCAGCAGCACCCGCACCGCTTGCTGCCTGATAGGTAGACACGTGCACGGTTTTTATATGAGAAAGCTTTTCGATGGCTTTCAGTGCAACTACCATCTGGATAGTCGTACAATTCGGGTTGGCAATAACGCCACGCGGACGTTCCAATGCATCTTCGGCATTTACTTCAGGCACAACCAAAGGTACATCGGCATCCATACGGAATGCGCTGGAGTTGTCGATCATCACAGCACCATACTTGGTGATTGTTTTTTCGAACTCCTTGGATGTTCCTGCACCGGCAGAAGTGAAAGCAATGTCTACCCCTTTAAAGTCATCGTTGTGTTGTAAGAGTTTCACCTCGATCTGTTTACCGCGGAAAGTGTAAGTTGTTCCGGCACTACGTTTAGAACCGAACAAAACTAACTCGTCCATCGGGAAGTTTCTCTCATCGAGCACGCGCAGGAATTCTTGTCCTACGGCTCCGCTTACGCCAACAATAGCTACTTTCATCTTTTTCTTTTGTTAAATTGTGAATATTGAATTTCTCTCCTTATCCTGTCGAATAGAAAAGATTTGGCTGCAAAATTATAACAATTTAGCATATAAACATCGCTTTTGAGAGAAATATTTCAGTTTTTCGGCGGATTTCTTTAACCTTACGTATAATCAAGTGTGGTTGTTGGACGGGATAAATGCACCAAAAGGGATGCGTTCTCCGTCGCGATGCGAATCGGATTGGTTTCGTAGCTTGATAAGATTATCTTTATTGCCTAATATTACTTCGTTTAACTATAGTGTAACGAAAGGATAACTATAGTCTCCCTTGCGTATAACTATAGTCATACGAAAGGGAGACTATAGTAGAACGAAATAAAAGTGCCTAACGAAATAGATCTTGATAGGTAAGCGGGGGAAAAAAAGTAGTAAAGTAAGTAATTGACTGCTGAATAATACGTCTGGACATTCATTGTGATTCTGCAAACTTTTTTGTTCCTTTGCATTGAATTCCTAAAGCCACAGCCTATGAACCTGTTTGATTTTAATTTAACCTTACCGATTACCGACCCGACTTGGGTATTCTTTTTGGTATTGATTATCATTCTCTTTGCTCCGATGATCCTCGGACGTCTTCATATACCTCATATTATAGGCATGATTCTGGCGGGTGTGTTGATTGGCGAACACGGCTTTCATGTGCTCGACCGTGACAGCAGTTTCGAACTCTTCGGCAAAGTGGGATTATATTATATCATGTTCCTTGCCGGACTCGAAATGGATATGGAGGACTTTAAGAAAAACCGGACGAAAAGTGTTGTGTTCGGCTGGCTCACCTTTCTGATTCCGATGGCGTTGGGAATATGGAGTAGTATGAGTATGCTGGGTTATGGCTTTCTCACGGCGGTGTTATTGGCAAGTATGTACGCTTCCCATACTTTAATAGCTTATCCTATTATTAGCCGTTATGGATTGTCGCGTTTGCGCAGCGTCAATATAACCATTGGGGGGACGGCTGTCACCGTCACCCTTGCTTTGATTATTCTTGCCGTCATAGGTGGTATGTTTAAAGGCACTGTTGATGGTTGGTTCTGGGTATTTCTTGTGGCAAAAGTGGCTTTTCTCGGATTCCTGATTGTTTTCTTCTTTCCCCGTATCGGGCGTTGGTTCTTCCGGAAGTATGATGACAGCGTGATGCAGTTTGTGTTTGTGCTGGCAATGGTCTTCCTTGGAGGAGGATTGATGGAATTCGTGGGAATGGAAGGAATTTTAGGCGCTTTCCTGGCAGGCTTGGTGTTGAATCGTTTGATTCCTCATGTATCTCCTTTGATGAACCGCCTGGAGTTTGTGGGAAATGCCTTGTTTATTCCTTATTTCTTGATTGGTGTCGGGATGATTATTGATGTAAGGAGCCTGTTTACCGGAGGTGAAGCATTGAAGGTGGCTATTGTAATGACGGTGGTGGCGACCTTTAGTAAATGGTTGGCTGCTTGGATTACGCAGAAGATATACCGGATGCAGTCGAATGAACGGAGCATGATATTTGGCTTGAGTAATGCGCAGGCTGCGGCTACACTGGCAGCAGTACTGATCGGCCATGAAATCATTATGGAGAATGGAGAACGTTTGTTGAATGATGATGTATTGAACGGCACGGTAGTGATGATACTTTTCACTTGCGTCATCAGTTCTTTGGTGACTGAACGTTCGGCCCGCCGTTTTGCTCTGGATGAAAATGTGCAAGCGGAAGAAGAAGCTAAACAGATAAATAAGGAACAGATCCTGATTCCGGTCGCTAATCCGGAGACGATTGAAGATTTGGTTAATCTGGCTTTGGTGATAAAGGATGCCAAGCAAAAGAATGCATTGGTGGCATTGAATGTGATTAATGATAATAACAGTTCGGAGAAGAAAGAGCAGCAGGGCAAACGGAATTTGGAGAAGGCTGCTATGATTGCTGCTGCCGCCGATGTGCCTGTCACGATGGTGAGTCGTTATGATTTGAATATTGCTTCGGGGATTATCCATACGATTAAAGAATATGAAGCTACGGATGTTGTGATCGGTTTGCACCGGAAGGCCAATATTGTCGATTCTTTCTTCGGACATCTGGCTGAAAGCCTATTGAAAGGTACGCATCGTGAAGTGATGATTGCCAAATTCCTGATGCCGGTTAACACCCTGCGCCGAATTAATATTGCTGTTCCGCCAAAGGCTGAATATGAATCGGGTTTCTCAAAGTGGGTGGAACATTTCTGCCGTATGGGAAGTATCCTCGGCTGTCGGGTGCATTTCTTTGCCAATGAGCGTACATTGATGCGCCTTCAGCAACTGGTGAAGAAAAGACATGCAGGTACCCCGACAGAATTTTCCATCCTGGAAGAATGGGAAGATCTTCTGTTATTGACAGGACAGGTGAATTATGACCACTTGCTGGTGGTTGTTTCTGCCCGTCGCGGGTCTATCTCTTACGATACCTCTTTTGAACGTCTGCCGGCGCAACTGGGAAAATATTTCTCTAATAATAGTTTGATTATCATCTATCCCGATCAGTTTGGAGAACCGCAGGAAATTGTGTCATTCTCTGATCCTCGCGGGCATAATGAGTCTCAACATTATGAGAAAGTGGGTAAATGGTTCTATAAATGGTTAAAGAAAAACTGATGGAAAGATACGACTGGCAACAGAGAACAGCACTCCTGTTAGGAGAGGAAAAGATGGAACGCATCCGGAACGCGCACGTATTGGTCGTGGGATTGGGTGGAGTGGGAGCTTACGCCGCCGAGATGATCTGCCGCGCAGGAGTCGGACGGATGACGATTGTAGATGCCGATACAGTGCAGCCTACCAATATGAATCGTCAGTTGCCGGCCATGCATTCCACACTGGGAATGTCGAAAGCGGAAGTATTGGCTGCCCGTTATAAAGATATAAATCCGGATATCGAATTGACCGTTCTGCCCGTCTACCTGAAAGATGAGAATATACCGGAACTGTTGGATGCCAATCAATATGATTTTATAGTAGATGCTATTGATACGATCAGTCCGAAATGCTTTCTGATTTATGAGGCGATGAAACGTCGTATAAAGATTGTTTCCAGTATGGGAGCAGGAGCGAAGAGTGACATCACCCAAGTTCGTTTTGCCGATCTTTGGGAGACGTATCATTGCGGTTTGAGCAAGGCGGTACGGAAACGCTTGCAGAAGATGGGGATGAAACGGAAACTTCCGGTAGTGTTCAGTACGGAACAAGCCGACCCGAAAGCCGTGTTGCTGACGGATGATGAACAGAATAAGAAATCGACGTGTGGAACAGTCAGTTATATGCCGGCCGTGTTTGGGTGCTATCTGGCTGAATATGTCATTAAACGATTATAAAGGCTATTATGATAAAACTAGAAGGTATAACGAAGAGTTTCGGCTCATTACAGGTGTTGAAAGGCATTGATCTGGAAATCAACAAAGGAGAAATTGTCAGTATCGTAGGTCCGAGCGGTGCCGGTAAAACGACTTTGTTGCAGATCATGGGCACTCTCGATGAACCGGACGCAGGTACGGTGCAGATTGACGGAACAGTAGTAAGCCGGATGAAAGAGAAAGAACTATCTGCGTTTCGTAATAAGAATATCGGTTTTGTTTTCCAGTTTCATCAACTGTTGCCGGAGTTTACGGCATTGGAAAATGTGATGATTCCCGCTCTCATTGCAGGCGTTTCTTCTAAAGAGGCAAATGACCGTGCCACGAAGATTCTGGATTTCATGGGACTGGTTGACCGGGCTTCTCATAAACCGAATGAACTGTCGGGAGGTGAGAAACAACGGGTAGCGGTAGCGCGGGCTTTGATTAACGACCCGGCAGTTATTCTGGCAGACGAACCATCCGGTAGTCTGGATACACATAATAAAGAAGATTTACATCAACTGTTCTTCGATTTGAGGGACCGTCTGGGGCAGACTTTTGTCATTGTGACGCATGACGAGGGACTTGCCAAAATCACGGACCGGACAGTCCATATGGTGGATGGTATGATTAAAAAATATTAATTAGAGAACCTAACTTCTAAAAATGTATACCAAAAAGGTAGAGCCTTGCAAGTGTTCTATCTTTTAGCTATATATTTATAGTCGCTTCTCTACGGAAGTCTGTGAAGATGATAGTAGAGTGTTTGTTTTGTTTGTGTGTGATGCATTCTTGTCTGGTGTGATAGGAATGCATCTTTTTTTATTTATTATAACAAATGTAGGGCTCGATCCGTTCAAGATCAATAGGAGTGAACTCCTCATAAAGGGATAATTGCTTCAGACTTTTTAAGATTCCTTTCTTTTTCCGATATTCTATGATGACCTTCGCTTGATAGTAGTTTATGTATGGATGACGCATCATTCGTTCCATACCGGCTTTGTTTAAATTGATACGGTGTATCTGATCGGTGTCAATAGAAAACCACGGGCGGAGCCTTTCTGCTTTTAGATGAATCTCCTGTAACTGCTCTATCCGGCAAAAGCCTCCCAGCCGTTCGCGGTAATTTACGATCATCCGGGCAATAGTGCTTCCGACTCCCGGAATCTTTTTAAGTTCTGTGGTATCAGCAGAGTTGAGGCTGACGACAGTTCCCGGTTGGTATTTCACAAGTGTGTCCCGTTGTATGCTTTGTACGGTTAATAACCGTATTGTATCTTTATCTTTCGAACTGAAATCTTCTGTAATTTGGATATAAGGATGAAGAGTCTGGTATTGTTCTTCTGTGAGTCCGTATATCTTCCGAAAATCCTCCGGATGGCGGAATTTGCCTTGTTTATGGCGATAGTGCAGGATATTCTTTATCATCCAGGGTGGTAATCCGAGCGAAAGGAAAGTGGTGGAGTCTGCGGTGTTCGGATCGAACATCGTAAGCTTGATTTCCCTTTGAGGGGTTGATGGAAAAGAATGACCGGACTTTGGGTGAGGTTTTGTTTCCCGGAGGGAGGAAATAAAGTCATTATATTCTTGATCGGCTTTCTCATTCTTTGTGCAGCCGGTATCTTCGGCACGAGTGAAAAAGGCAAAGAGTTCAGGAGCTGCATATACTCCTAAAATAAGAACGACAAGGACGATAATGCCTTGTCGTTCGGTTTTAGTATAATAAAGGAAGTCTTTCAACATTATAGCTTGATTAGCCCAAGTTCATTGATAAATATCAGTGAGATGGCGATTGGTGCGATATATTTTAATATAAAGATGATAAGCTTGTATACCGGTATCTTTAACGAGCCGTCATTGGTAATCTCTGACCATACAATCTTTTTATCCAGATACCATCCGGTAAAGAGGGAGATACACAGTCCGCCAAGTGGTAACATGATTTTAGCTGTTACAAAGTCGAAGAGATCGAACATTCCCAGTCCGAAAACGGTGAATCCTTTCATGACTCCCAATGATAATGAACAGAATATTCCGAGGAAGACACAACCGCCTGTGACTAACCTTGCTGCTTTTCCACGGGAAAGATTAAACTCCTCGTGAAGATAAGCGGTTACTACTTCGTGCAAAGAAATGGTAGAAGTTAAAGCAGCCATCGCCAACAATGCGTAGAACATTACAGAGAATATGTATGCTAATACGGGAACTCCGCCAAATGCCTGTTGGAATACATTAGGCAGCGTGATAAAGATGAGACTGGGACCTGAATCCGGTTGTATGCCAACCGAAAAGGCTGCCGGGAAGATGATAAATCCGGCTAGTATTGCCACAAAAGTATCAATGATTCCTACACTGAAAGCTGTTTTAGTCAGGTTGGTTTCTTTACTGAAATAAGAGGCGTAGGTGCAAAGGCATCCCATACCCAGACTCAAAGAGAAGAAAGCCTGTCCCATAGCACTTAAAAACACATTTCCGTCCACTTTGCTAAAATCGGGTTTGAGCAGGAATTCAATACCCGCACCAGCTCCCGGCAGAGTGACCGAACAAACTACCAGTATGAGGATAATGATAAACAAGGTAGGCATCATGATCTTCGAAGACTTTTCAATCCCCTTTTCTACTCCTTTCACGATGATGAAATGAGTAATCAATAAAAATGCTACCAGCCATACGACCGGTCGCCACGGGCTACTGGAAAATTGTTGGAAAGAAGAGATAAACTCTCCGGAGTTTTTTCCGGCAAAGCCATTGGTGGCAGCCTCAAAAATATATTCAAGTGTCCATCCTGCTACTACTGCATAATAACTAAGTATAAGAAAACCTGCTAATACTCCCATGCGTCCTACCCAACGCCAATGCGTTTCCGGAGCTAGTGTTTGATACGCTCTTGCAGTGTTGGCTCTTGATCGGCGTCCTATCAGGAACTCGGCAATCATAATAGGCAATCCCAAGAGAAAGATGCAACCTAAATAGATCAGTATAAAAGCGGCACCTCCATGATTTCCTGTTTCGTATGGAAACCTCCATATATTACCCAACCCGACTGCAGAACCGGCAGAAGCGAGTATAACCCCTAATTTGCTGCCGAAGTTCACTCTATCAATTTTTGCCATAGATCTTGTTTTATCTTACAAATCGTTATAAAATATACGAGTTAAAGTGCAAATATAGAAAATGATACTTATATTTGCACGAAAATTGTAATATTATTTAGATATGCTATCTTATATTAAGAAATATCCTATCTCGCTTTTTATCATTTTGACAGTGATTTATCTGTCGTTCTTTAAACCGCCTAAGACGGATTTGAATGAAATTCCCAATTTAGACAAACTGGTTCATGTTTGTATGTATTTCGGTATGTCGGGGATGTTGTGGCTGGAGTTTTTGCGTGCACATCGCAGGGATCATGCTCCGATGTGGCATGCGTGGGTAGGTGCGTTCCTTTGTCCGGTGCTTTTCAGCGGTTGTGTAGAGTTGCTGCAGGAATACTGTACTACTTACCGGGGTGGTGACTGGTTGGATTTTGCGGCCAATACAACAGGGGCGATTCTGGCTAGTTTAGTGGCCTATTATGTCGTACGGCCGAGGATGAAAATAAATAGTAAAAGCAACCTATGAACAACAAAGGTGAACGATAAGCCGTGAACGATGGCAAATAATAAACGGTGAATAATGGATATGATATAGTCAACCATTATTCACCGTTTATCATTTATCATTTGAAGTTTACCATTCCGGCTTTATAGAAATTCTACCGTTGAACTAAGCTTGATTCCATTGGAACCTTTAATAAGAATGGTATATCCTTTGGGTTTATCTTCTTGCAAATCCTTTATAACTTCCTGCACATCTGCATAAGTTTTAAAAGTATGTTCACTTGCGGCAAACTGTTCTCCCACGAGCCATACTTTCTCAAAATCACTTTCTTTGATGTAGTCAACGATTTTCTGATGCTCGGCCGGGCTATCAGCACCCAGTTCGCGCATATCTCCTAATATGAGCATCTTGTGAGGGACTGTCATGTTCCGGAGGTTTTGCAAGGCAGCCATCATGCTGGTTGGGTTTGCGTTGTATGCGTCAATGATAAGCGTGTTATCTTCCGTCTTTTTAAGTTGGGAACGGTTGTTCTGTGGCGTATACTCTGCCAGAGCTTCATCGATCTTCTTTGCTTCCACTCCGAAGAAACGTCCGATAGTGATTGCAGCCAGGGCATTCGGGAAATTATATTCTCCGATCAACTGTGTACAGACTTGATGGAGTTCACCGTCTTTACCGGCTTTCCATTCGAAAGCAAGATAAGGCGAATTGCCGGTAATCCGGCCATTGACATAGAGATCATCTTCTGTTCCATAAGAAATCAGGTTCAATCCCTGTGAGATATTCATCAAATAGGGGTTATCGTGATGGATAAAGGTGATGGCATCTTTCTTGCGGAGGAAATCATAAAGCTCTCCTTTGGTCTTGATAACTCCTTCGAAAGAACCGAATCCCTCCAGATGAGCTTTGCCTACGTTAGTGATAATACCATAATCCGGTTCGGCTATTTCGCAAAGAAACTTAATTTCCCCCGGATGACTGGCACCCATCTCAATGACGGCAAGGTCATGTTCCGGTTTCAATCGTAGCAGGGTAGTCGGTACACCGATATGGTTGTTGAGATTACCTAAAGTATAAAGCACATTATGGTTTTGGCAGAGAACACTGGAAATTAATTCTTTGGTAGTTGTCTTCCCATTAGTGCCTGTAATGCCAATCACTCGCGTTCCAAGTTGGCGGCGATGATAGTTGGCAAGCTGCTGCATGGTTTGCAGGCAGTCGTCTACAAGTATATATCGTTGATCGCCTTCTATGGCATACTGTATTTCATCGATAATGGCAAACGCGCATCCGGAGTCCAGTGCTAATTTGGCAAATGCATTACCGTTGAACGACTCACCTTTCAAGGCGATAAACAAAGAACCGTCCGGGCAGTTCCGGCTATCAGTAGTTACTGATTGGCAATCCAGAAAAATCTGGTAAAGAGCAGAAAGTTTCATAACCTGATCTTTTATTTAAAACGTTGCAAAGATAGGCTATTCTTTCGGATTTAATGGGAGTTCGGACAGTTTTTTGCTTAGGCATATATCAAAGGAAGAGTCAGGATCATCCGGCATCCTTCTGTGTAAGAAGTGTCGATCCGGAGGCTGCCTCCTAACTTTTCGGCAATACTCCGGCATATCGGAAGTCCGAGCCCGGTGCCCTGCGTGAAAGAGTTCATTTTGTAGAAACGTTCAAATACTGCTTCCTGTTGGTCTTTCGGGATGCCTGTTCCTGTATCGGTGACGCTGATTTCAATTTTCTTTTCTGCTTCCAATACGGAATAAGCGATGCGAATACTGCCACGAGTCGTAAATTTAGCGGCATTATGTGCCAGGTTGTTCAATACTTGTGATATACGTTCCGAATTACTGCGTATGAGCAGGCTTTCTCTTTCAGGTTCGAATAAAACCTCCACATCTTTCTGCGTGTTATCTTTGGCAACTTCAGATGCAAGTTGACAGATTGCATGAAGGTCTGTTTCGGCGTCAGTGGGCAGTTGTTCATATTGATCCAGTTCGGATAGCGTGAGCACATCAGTCACCAGTCGAAGCAAGTCGTTACTGTTGCTTTTGATGATATTGACAAACTCCTGTGTTTCCGGACTATTGCTGTAATGGTCGCTTAATACCTGCGAGAAGCCTACGATAGAGTTGAGCGGTGTGCGGATTTCGTGCGTCATGCTCTGGATAAATGTTGTTTTCATCCGGCTGCTTGCCTCCGCTATATCTTTGGCTTTACGCAATTCTTCCCTCGATACCATAAGTTCTTCATTCCTTGTTTTAAGTTCGGCTTCCGAAACTTTCAGTTTGCGTTTCAGGAAGTTTTCTCTATAAAGGAATATGAATAAGATACCTAATAAAATAATCAATGAAATAATCAAGGTTGTTTTATTATGCAACTCCTTCTCTTGTGCCTGAAGCATGAGTTCTTTCTTTTCGGCATTGAGCTTTTCTACATTTAATAAGGTGGCGAATTCGCTGCTGGCCACTTGTTCATTGGCTATTTTCAAAGAGTCATCCGTGTTGATGTACATTTGCAGATATTTGACTGCCAGGTTCATATTCCCCATCTTTTGGTAGATTTCTCCCTGTGTGCGGTAATGGATGCTGCTAAGTATGCTTTCGCTTAAACGACGTTCTTCTTTTTCCTGCATTTTTGCAGCTTCCAGCGCTTTCGGATATTGTTTGGTCTGCTGGTAGTATAAACATTCTATATTATACAGTCTCTTTTTGATAGACTCCAGTCTTTTGTCCTGTTCAAATGCTGCCTGACACTCCTTCAGTAATTTTTCGGCAGCTTGAAAGTCGCCGAACTTGCTGTAGTAGTTTACGAATTCCAACTTGGCAGATATTTGTTGCGTAGAGGAATTGGCAGTTGCAATGGCTTTTTCTACAGCAGCCAATGCTTCTTTTTGCTTTTTCTGGTTGATGTAATAGTTGGCTATCTGGGCATAAGTCTGGGAGATGTTGTAGTTTTCGATCTTGTATTTTTCAGTCAGCTCGATTTCTTTCAATCGCCACTCGAACGCCATCGAATCGAATCTTTTGATGGTGTAGATTTGCGACATGATGTTATAGCAACGGGAGAGGCCGGTCTTATCATCCTCTTCTTGAGCTTCTTTTAACATGTTTTGCACTTCATAAAGTGCTATGTTCGTTCTGCTTGTTTTTAGGTAATAGGTGATTAATCTGTTAGCCCATGCGAAGTAATAGTATTTAGGCTGATGAGTGGCCTTGGCGAATTCTTTTACTTTGTTGGTATAGTGGATTACGCTATCTTCATTGGTTCCCTGGAAATAATAATAGTCCAGTTGAGTGGCTATGGCTACTGCCTGCATTCGTTCGTCCTGCCGTTCGCCGGCCATTCGGAATAAAGTGTCGGACATATTAAGTACAACAGGCTCTAATAAGTATTCTTGACAACGTTGATAATATTCATAGAGAGTAGAGTCAACATTGAAAGTTTCAGCCTCTTTTTGAGCTTTAGCAGTAGTGGTAAAGAACAAAATGAGGAAAAGAAATCCTACGCGAAATAGGGTTAATCGGCTCATGGTATGAATTTTTCGGGTTCTTCTATAGTTTGCAAATATACGTTTATTTCTTCTTTTTAGTACGAATACTTGCTTTTTTTATCTACATTTGTAGGCGATCTAAAAGGAATGTTGTCAATGATGAAACCTATATCTTCTATTTATATAAATGTAAAAGGGCGGTTGCTCGATCTTGCTACTCCGCAGGTGATGGGAATTTTAAATGTTACTCCCGATTCTTTTTATTCCGGCAGCCGGATGCAGACTGAAGAAGACATTGCTGCCCGGGCCCGGCAGATACTTGATGAAGGTGCTTCAATAATTGATATAGGAGCCTATTCTTCACGACCGAATGCCGAACATATTTCTGCTGAAGAAGAGATGCGAAGACTGCGCACCGGTTTGGAGATCCTGAATCGTAATCATCCCGATGCCATTATTTCCGTTGATACTTTCCGGGCTGATGTGGCGGAAGAATGTGTGAAAGAATATGGAGTGGCTATTATTAATGACATAGCTGCCGGTGAAATGGATCACCGGATGTTTCAGACAGTAGCCGACTTGGGAGTACCTTATATAATGATGCACATGCAGGGAACTCCCCAAAATATGCAGAAAGAACCGTCTTATGATAATCTGATAAAAGATGTTTTCCTGTATTTCGCCCGTAAAGTGCAGCAACTTCGCGACTTGGGAGTGAAAGATATTATTCTCGATCCGGGATTCGGATTCGGAAAGACACTGGAACATAATTATGAACTATTGGCACATCTGGAAGAATTCCATATCTTCGAACTTCCTGTTTTAGTGGGAGTTTCACGAAAATCAATGATTTATAAATTGTTGGGAGGAACCCCGCAAGATTCATTGAACGGGACAACCGTATTGGACACTGTTGCGTTAATGAAAGGAGCGCATATCCTGCGGGTGCATGATGTGCGTGAAGCGGTGGAAGCTGTCCGGATCACAGAGAAATTAAAAATAGAGAGTGGATATGACAAATAAGAGGAGGGTGCATGTTTTTTGAGTTTGGCATAAAAGATTTTATCGATATTCTGCTGGTAGCTTTTGTTTTGTACTATACCTACAAATTGATGAAAGCTTCCGGTTCTATCAAGGTGTTCACCGGAATTCTGGTTTTTATCCTGATCTGGCTGGTGGTGACGCAAGTGCTGGAAATGAAATTGTTGGGCTCTATTTTCGACACATTGATGAATGTGGGGGTGATCGCATTGATTGTTCTTTTTCAGGATGAGATACGCCGTTTCCTCTTGACTTTGGGGTCTCACCGACATGTCAGCGCACTGGCCCGTCTTTTTAACGGTTCGAAAAAAGAGTCGTTGAAGCATGACGATATCATGCCGGTGGTAATGGCTTGTTTGAATATGGGGAAGCAAAAAGTCGGCGCATTGATTGTTATTGAGCATAACGTTCCTTTAGACGAAGTCGTCCGTACGGGCGAGCTGATTGATGCGGCGATCAACCAACGTTTAATCGAAAATATATTCTTCAAGAATAGTCCGTTGCACGATGGCGCAATGGTAATCAGCAAAAAACGTATCAAGGCGGCAGGATGTATTCTTCCTGTATCCCATGATTTGAATATACCGAAAGAACTTGGCTTGCGACATCGCGCAGCAATGGGAATCTCTCAACAGTCGGATGCTCATGCTATTATTGTTTCGGAAGAAACAGGCGGTATCTCCGTAGCCTATCGCGGACAATTTTATCTTCGTCTGAACGCGGAAGAATTGGAAAGTCTGCTGACAAAAGAAAACTGATTTTATAGTGCTAGGCCAATGGTCAAATAATGATGGTCGTTTTATGACTATCATTATTTGACCATTGGTGTTTTATTTATTATCTTTAGGGCAATAACAATAGATATGAATAATCCTTTTGTGACTAATGGTTATGTTTCTGCCAAGTATTTCTGCGATCGGGAATAAATGAAATAAAGCAAAATAGCGCCAATTGGCGCTATTTTTGCTTCTGTCTCTTATACACATCTCCGA